>JAJAZG010000510.1 GCA_026785865.1 Pseudanabaena sp. CAN_BIN31 | reverse complement strand
GCCCGGGCCCGGCGCGCCCGGAGCCCCCGGCCGCCCGCCCCCCGGGCTTGTGAGCCCCCCCGGGGGGGCCCCCCCCCCCCCCCCCCCCCCAACAACCACGGTAAAATCTTTCCAAAAAATCGCCTTACACCGTTTTGCGATAAACCCAAATCCAAATTTTTTGTAAAAGCCACACTTTGCTAGGCTTTTACAAAAATATTGCAGTTCTTTTATCCGCAATTTGCTGTAAGTCAGCAGAGGCATGAAATAATCTTTTTATTTTCGTTTTAAGAAGTGATTAAAATCGAGTATTTTTTGGAAATCCAGTGATTTATTAAGGGAACTTGAACTTTTGTGAAGTGCTTACCCTGTATGCGTTACGATAATTACGTCTAAAATTAAATCGCTGAAACCTATACAGAGATAGTATTTCAGCGATTTAATAAAGAATTGAGATAATAAGTAATTAAAAAAAACTGCTGAAATCCATACAAATTAACCATTTTGTATATACACAAGTGGCAAGTTGCTATTAGAATGAGCGAATAGAAGTCATATTCAGTGCGGCTTTCGCAAAAAAGCGATCGCACAGATATTACTTTGAAATTTAACTCATACTTATCCATATATAAGGGGAAACCTATGAACAAAGGCGAACTAGTTGATGCTATTGCGAAGAAAGCCCAAGAAAAGGGCTTATCTACCAATAAAAAGACTGCCGACGAAGTCCTCTCTGCAACTCTTGAAGTAATCATCGAGACTGTAGCTGGTGGCGAAAAAGTAACTTTGGTTGGCTTCGGCTCATTTGAAGCTCGCGCTCGCAAAGCCCGTGAAGGTCGCAACCCTAAGACTGGCGAAAAGATGGAAATCCCCGCCACCAAAGTACCAGCATTTTCTGCTGGTAAGTCTTTTAAAGAACAAGTCAGTCCTCCTTCTGACTAAAAATCTTAAAAAAAAAGGAGACGCTTAGCGTCTCCTTTTTTTTTGGTTTTTTAGGTAAGTGCGGCTGCACCACCGACAACTTCTAGGATTTCTTGAGTAATTGCGGCTTGACGAGCTTTGTTGTACTGCAAAGTCAGCGCCTTAATCAAGTCACCAGCGTTTTCACTGGCATTATTCATCGCGGTCATTCTTGCCGCGAGTTCACTAGCGACAGATTCTTGCAAAGCGCGAAGAATTTGATTGCTGAGATACAAAGGCAACAAAGCATCAAGAATTTGCTCAGGATCTTGCTCAAAAATTAATTCTTTGGGTAGTTCCTTAATGGTGATTTCGCGCTTTTCACGCTCGACTTGGAACTTACCGCCACGAGTGATCAGGCGGAAAATTTCGTTGATCTTGCGAGTATTCTTAACAGTGCCGATGCGATCGCATTTTTGCTTAATCTAGTTTATTTGCGATCGCACCATCTTAGACGCGGTATATCTATTTTTCTGGCGCTATGGATTTGGAGACGATCGCTTCGGCAGGTCTGCGAACTTTATCACCATGCTTATATCCCTGTTTGAGTATTCGGATCGGCGATCTCTCTCGCAGATCGTCGCGGATCTCAGAATCAATGATGCTGGGGTTAAGCCTAAAATATCGTAAGGATTGCGTTCCATATGAAATTTAATTTCTCTAGACATGGTTAAGTTTTAACTTTTGCTGCACTAAAGAAGGATGTTTAGATTTCATTTCTCTAGCAAAGATTTCGTCCTGTTCGATGTCTTGTCTAATTTCGGCAACATGATCGTAATAGTAGGCCAGGGCAGCATGAACATCTGCCAAATTAATGCTGGGATAGTGATAAATAATTTCATCGGGAGACATCCCCATTCTTTCGTAGCAAATGACAATATTTTGAACTGTAATCCGATGTCCAGCAATACGCGGCTTACCGCCACAGGTTCCTGCGGTGATTTCGATGTGATTGGTGATAGTTGCTGCCATGAAAAATTTCCTCATGCTTCAAGTTAACTACTTTATCAATAATTTTCTGTTGTTTTGTCAAATTGGCGATCGCAATACCAAGCGACCGCTCAAGAGCTTCTAAATTTAAAACTTTATCTTGGAGCTATTCACTTTTTAGAAACAATAAACTCAATATCCCTTTTGTACTCTTCTAACTTATATTGCACCATCACAAGAAATTTTTTAGTGTCAGGGCTGATTCCAGAATGGTTATATAAATTAGTAGATATTTCCTCTTGTCTAGCAACAAAAATAGCAATATAGGCATTAATTTTTACATTGAATATTTTAGAGATGTTTTCGGCTAACTTTGCAGTTTTAGCAAGTTGAATATATTGAGTTGAATATTCCTTATTGGGTTGATCTAGTAGCTTTTTAATATCTACAAGATAATTCTTAATAATTTCACTGACTCTTTTAATTAGTTTTATATCATCAGTTGTTATCTGTCCATTTTTACGTCTAATTCGTATTGCATCTTTCTCTAGTACAAATTTAAACAGATCTTGATCAACCTTTAAGTTCAATGAACTAGTAATATCCACAAAATTATTGCGATCGCCACGATCAACAATATTAGAGCGATTGCCACGATCAACTTTTTTGGCAATAAATCCTCCTTCTTATTAGATACAGTCTTCCAACTGTCTGATTTAACCAAATTAGATAGACTACGCCAAATTCGAGCTTGTGTAAGAGAATCTTCTGATTTGATGCCAGTTACAACAACCAATAATTCATAGTCATAAGGCAGAAGATAGTTCTGTAATTCTAAAGCAAGAGAATTTCGCAAGTCTTGAGAATTTTTACCAATTTTGATTGTGTCAGCCAATAAATTATCAGAATCTTCAAGTGTCAATGAATGTAAAGTAGAATTGCTTAGATTCTCAAATTTAGAACTATCAAAGTAGAATCCATTTCTGCCGCCAAGTTCAATCAGTCTGTCAATGTCACCAATACTCAACTCTCCCTGTAAATATTGAGAGGCGATCGCTCTTGTTAGTCGTTCATTTTCATCATTTGCATCGGCTACCCATGCGATCGAATGGCGAATAACTCGACCCGCAAAATCTTTTTTAGTTGGAGAGTCCAACCCAGTGATAAGTAAGAAAAACTGATCCTCAAACTTGGCTAAAACTAGAGATGGTGACTCACTTTGAATTAACCCAGATACACGGCTTAATAATGGCGGCACTTGAGGTTGCCAAGAATAATCAAAATCAGGTGAAGTTCCAGCGCTTTGTATGTAAATGTCCATTAGATTACTCCATTAAGTTTATTTAGATATCAAGCTTAAATATCAAGCAATGAATGTCCTTGTAAAACAGAAAATCCATTACCTGACTTACAACCTTTTGCTAACTTACGAATTGCATTAATGAATACTTCATCACCATATCCGAAAGCATCTCTCAAAAAATTTAAATCAAAGCCTAACCATTCCCAATTTCGATTGTTTGTAAGATGAAGCTTTAATACAAATCTCAAAAGGTAGCGTAACGGTTGTTCACTGTCTTTTGGACTGTATTTAGCATCATGCCCTGTTTTCCGAAATATAAAATGTGGTTCTCCATCTTTCTCATCAACTCTAGAAAAAATGACACTGCCAACTGTCTGCACTGGCGTAATGACTACAGCAACCTTGGATTTCAAAGAATCAGAGCTAAATAACTCAAATAATCTTTTGTATTCTTCTTTAATTCTACTGGTTAATTCTAGAGACAATTGTTCAGACTGCAAATATTTTTCGCACTTCACTGGTGCAAGGATTACTAATCGAGGAGACTGTAAGCCTTGATAAGCAGTAGCAAATTTATCGATGATTTGTTGAGGACGATTGATTTTTTCGTGCCATCTGCCTTTGGCTTCCATCAACGCAGGAGCATCAATCGCAACTAAAACAGCTACACATTCGGTCATTAGAGTTTTAACAAACTGCTTCTGATCAGGAGTAGCTTTCGCTAATAGATATCCACCTGGATAGTCTCGAAAATTTAGTGTCAATGCAGTTGGCTGTCCTTTTCTGCCCAAACCAAACAAGAAAGACCGCAAATCTTCAGGTTCTCCGCCCGTCCCTTTAATTCCGCCTCTTGCCTCAAACGTATTGAGTAGGTTTTTCAATTCAATGAGTCGCTCCTGCAAAATCGCCGAGCTTTCCTCTTCGGGAGTTAACTGAAGATCGATGCCACTCATATTGTTAGCAAACTGCTCATACATCGCCGTTAAGAGAGTTGTTTTCCCAACATTTCGAGACCCAAGCATCATGATTTTAAGTTCTTGCATTGCCAATTTTTCTTTTGTTTCTAAAGTTTGATTAAATCATCCTGACTTGCGGATGAAGCTTGCTCTACCACAGTCAACCATTCTCGCCTTAATCGAGAATTTTCGCCTAGTTTTTCAAATTCGGCAGCCCAGATATCTGAGCGAACTTCTTGTAGAAAAATTAGCCATTCATTTTTCACATCTTTTGCCCGAAGAACGCGGTCGACGAACTCCTCAACAATCGCATAAGCTGCCTGACTTGGCTCACAAAGTAACTCTTCTAATGCCAACTCACACTCATAAAGTGCCTCAGATTGAAGAGTTTTCAAGATATCAAGGATTTCTTGAGCCGATGGTGATTTAGATAAATGGATTGTTTCATCGGGAGTTAATCTATCTAAATGTTTACGAATTCTATGCTGAATTAAGCCTCGATAGGACAAATTAAAACTTGCAAGAATATTGAAACCTAACTTTAGTCCAACTAAATCTACTGGCAGAATGTTCTCAATATCAGATAAAAACTCGCTACCTTGATTGTCGGTTAACGCACTCAACTTGCCTTGTTTACTCAATATATCTACAACCTGAGACTTAATTCCTTCAAGCGATTGCTTCAAACCATCATCTAAACTTAAAAAATGTTGGGACAAATGGGCGCGTATTTCATGAAGATATTTGTTATAGGCAATACCATAAGCAGCTTCCTTGTCACGGAGAGCCTTGATATCTGCAACAGACGGAATCCCTGTATCTTCTTTACATCTTTGCACCGCAGCATTTACTTGATTTTTAAAATCAATATCTTGAGCATCACGCTGATATCGTAATTCTCGTAGCAACCCTTCTAGACCAACAGTTAAATCTCCCCAAAGTTGATCAAACAAATTCACGAAAACTGGAAACCAGCTATCCCGTTGGGTACTATGCCCTAAAGCTGTTTTAGCTTTATCAATCTCTAGTTTTGTTGCACTGTGTAATCTGGTCAGTCTCTCTTGACAAGCGGAAGTGTACTGCTTGTCTAAATCAGTAATATTTAGAGTCAAATAATCCAGCACACGGTCAAGAATTTTTTGATTTGCTTCCTGACGATCCGCACAGTTAGCAGTTATGCAATCAACAACTTTAATATGACTAGCTTCTCGTGAACTATCCAAGTCCTCGCAATAAACCAGATTGTCTCCCATCCGAGAAGTTACATCGGTTTTATTCAAAACCACAAATGACCAAAGATTAATTGGTAAATCTATCAATGCAGAACGGGCTGTGTCGTAAAGCTTGACATCGACATCAGCCCAATAATCTCTCGGCGGTCTTGGCATTCGCACAAACAAAGCAATATCAACATCCTGCCCCAGAATCTGAATCAATCGCTCAGCATCACCAAGCCCTGTATCCCCTAAACCTGGCATATCGATTAAAGTGATCTGACCAACATCAGTATTTGGAAAAGAACAAACTATTTTGGCTTCTTGAACAGCTAAGTAATTAAAGAAAACTCTCTGACCATCAGGAGCATCTTGAGCCACATATTCACGAATTTGCTCCTTAGAAATTCGATGTGGTGATGCCTCTTTTAATAAGTGCTTGTACTTATTAAAGTTCGTATGGTATTTACGGAAATGCTCATACATTGCCCCATACTCAGCCTGCTCAGAAAAGTCTTGATGAAGCGGTGGTAAAGGATTTCTAGAAAACTCTTCTAATACAAACGGCTTAACTCCTAACCGCAACTTTTCGTAGTAAGGATTAATCACCTCATTCAAAAATGATCGCTCAGAATGAAACCAAATCTCTCCATAGGTTTCTACACTCGGATTATGATGAATCGTGCTGCGAACACCTGTGCAATGGGAGCGATCGCCAGTGGGAATTTCATCAGATAGCCCTGATAAGCTTTGTAATAATCGACTTTTACCTTGTCCTGCTCGTCCAATCACGCCAATATTAAGCGTATTGCGTGAAAATCGATTCTTGAGTTTGCCTAAAGCCCCCAGTTCGTCATTGATACTAGACTGGATAGCTGTAAGGTTTATTTCCTGCAAGCGTCCAATGCTCTCCAGATCGTCAATTTTTGATGTTAATTGACCACGGTATTTATCTAGATCCTGTAATGCTAAGGCAAGAGTTTTAAGATTGGACTCTACTTCTGCCACTTTGCTCGCAAGAGGTCGCCGTTTTTCAAGAATGTCCGTAATTTTAGAGGTTTTACCAGTAGCCATGTTTTGCGCTGAGCTTAGGGGTATTTTAGGAATCTATAAAAAGTGATCTTGATAATTACTATAAAAATTATCATAGTCCAAAAATTGTTGGGGCTAAGATAGGAGTGCAAAAGTAGCTAGTCATGCTGATGTTATGGAGTATGTTATACCTGATAACCTCCCCAAAACTTTTCTCGGAAAGTTGCGTGAAATGATCGTAATCACAGCTTGATTGATTACCTCATTCTGCTTACCTAAGCGATCGCGACGATAGGCAACAGCATTACTAACAACTTTTTTTAGAATTTCTGCCGAAATATCTTCTGGCGAATATTCTTTGCCACCCATCCATACCCCGATACTATTTTCCGTGCCATCACTGGGCAATGTCAGTTTGTAAGCACATTTCGTTTTATGCTCCTGTACCTTCGGATCGGAAAAGCCTCTCCCAATCAAACGTTTGATCGAATTAATCGTATTTTCTGGGCTATATCCCAAATTGTTATAGGCAGGCTCACCAACTTTTATGTTGTTGTCAATACTGGCAACTACCGATCTAGTCAGTTTGCGATCGGGTGATGTATTGTCCATCCCCGTAACTATCTCCACCACGACTTCACTAAATGCGCCAACTGAGTTAGTTGTTCCCAAGTCGATCCCAATCACTTTACTCATAAAAAGCACATCTGAACATCAGGACACTATACGATAAAAAAGATGGCGAACATAATTTGTTTGCCATCTTTTTTATTCGTCAACATTATTAATTGGCAATAACGCGAATTAAGTTAAAGCGGCTGCACCACCAACGACTTCCAGAATTTCTTGAGTAATTGCGGCTTGACGAGCCTTGTTGTACTGCAAAGTCAGAGCCTTAATCAAGTCACCAGCGTTTTCACTGGCATTATTCATCGCAGTCATTCTTGCAGCCAGTTCACTAGCGACAGACTCTTGCAAGGCGCGAAGAATTTGGTTGCTGAGATATAGAGGCAGCAACGCATCGAGGATTTGCTCAGGATCTTGCTCAAAAATTAATTCTTTGGGTAGTTCCTTAACAGTGATTTCGCGCTTTTCACGCTCGACTTGGAACTTGCCGCCGCGAGTGATCAGGCGGAAAATTTCATCATCCTTTGGCTCTAGCCCTTGAGGTTCTAGAGGCAATAGGGTTTGGACTACGGGGCGAGAGCTAATCAACGATACAAAACGGGTGTAAATCAACTCGACGCGATCGATCACACCACCCAAAAATGCTGAGATGATTTCATCGCCGATCGCATTGGCTTCAGCCGCGTTAGGGATTTGGTTAACGTTGGTAAACTTGGCAGCGATTGGCTCATCGCGACGGGCAAAGTATTGCGCCGCTTTACGACCGACTAAAATAAAGGTGTAGTTAATACCTTGTTCTTTTAGTTCTTTAGCACGGGCTTCAGCACGACGGATAATCGTTGAGTTATAGCCACCACAAAGACCGCGATCGCCTGAAATTACCAGAAGACCAACAGTTTTGACAGGACGCTGTTCGAGTAGGGGCAGGCTGACATCCTCAAAAGCGATGCGCTGCTGGAGACGATATAGAACTTGTGCGAGGCGATCGGCAAAGGGACGGGTTGCCAAAACTTGCTGCTGAGCGCGTCTGACCTTTGCGGCGGCGACAAGACGCATTGCTTCAGTGATCTTGCGAGTATTCTTAACAGTGCCGATGCGATCGCGGATAGATTTAAGGTTAGCCATGAAACTAAATTGCTACTTGCTATGGGAATACTTTGAAAAATTGAGAAGCTAATATTTTTCATTAAGCAAGAGGCTTAAGCCCCTTGTTTGCCGAAAATTGAATATATTACAAAAGACACTAAAGTATCTTAATAAAAAACTGCGCCTTCAAACCGCAAACTGTTTTATATCCTTAAAATTGGTTATGTTAATAAACAATGGGCTTAAGCCCATTGCCTACCGAAGATTTGCCAACAAACTTTTAATTCCTTGCTATGATCGCTTCTTCACCTTCTTTTAATCCAATTTTTACGATAAATAGCCAAATAGCTGACGATACTAATTCATCAGGCGATTTTCTCGAAATTGCAGGACGTAAATTCCGATCGCGTTTAATGACTGGCTCAGGGAAATATACCAACTTCGAGATGATGCGTCAGGCGATCGCCGCCAGTGGTTGCGAGATTGTCACCGTAGCCGTGCGGCGCGTGCAAACTAATGCCGCAGGACATGAAGGACTTGCTGAAGCGATCGACTGGAGCAAATATTGGCTGTTGCCAAACACTGCTGGCTGTCAGACTGCTGATGAAGCGGTGCGCGTGGCAAGACTAGGACGCGAGATGGCGAAAATTTTGGGGCAGGAAGATAATAATTTTGTCAAGTTAGAAGTGATCCCCGATCTTAAATATTTACTTCCCGATCCGCTTGGTACTTGCAAAGCCGCCGAACAATTGGTCAAAGAAGGCTTTGCGGTTCTGCCCTATATCAACGCCGATCCAAGACTTGCGAAGACTCTTGAAGAAATTGGTTGCGTCACCGTGATGCCCCTCGGTTCACCGATTGGCTCAGGGCAAGGGATTAATAATGCCGCAAATATTGCGATCATTATTGAAGAGTCAAAAATTCCTGTCGTCGTCGATGCAGGGATCGGCGTGCCGAGCGAAGCCGCCGCCGCCATGGAAATGGGCGCTTCGGCTTTGTTGATCAATACCGCGATCGCCTGTGCAAGTAATCCTGCGGCGATGGGGCGAGCGATGGGTATGGCAACCGAAGCAGGACGAGCCGCCTATTTGTCAGGACGGATTCCGATCAAAGCTTATGCCAGCGCCAGTTCGCCTTTAACAGGGCTTGTCAAAAATTAAAAAAAGCGGTTGCGACAGTACGGTATTCTATTATTTATTTGATTTAGTCTTTATTAATCTTTTTAATCATGCTTAAACGCACCATCTCTACGTTGCTTGTGGTATTTGCCCTATTTCTGACCAGTTGCGCTAACACTCCGACGAGTGGCTTATTACCATTTGCCGACACTAAAGATGGATACCGTTTTTTATATCCAACTGGTTGGACAGAGACTAAAGGAAACTCCGCGATCGATATCTTATTTCACGATATCATTGAGCCTTCCGAAAATGTATCTGTCGCCATTAGCAAGCTAGAAACCGTCAAAACTCTTGAAGAAATTGGCGATCCTGAAGCGATCGGCTTGCGTTTACAGCAGCGTGTAGTCGCGCCAGAGGGTTCTGGTCGTCAAGCAAAATTGCTTAAGGCGACTCAAAAGGAATCAGGCGATCGCAATTATTACACCTTTGAATATGCAGTTCAGCTTCTTCAAGGCGAACCCCGTCACGATCTCGTAACCGTATCCACAAATCGTGGTAATCTCTACGCCCTGAGTATCTCTACCTCTGAAAAACGTTGGGGAAGAGTCAAAGATTTGTTTGCTAGAGTTGCCAAATCTTTCACCATCGACGAATAGCAACAAATAGCTTTGCAATCCTGACACATCAACATGCCCCAAATTCTCGTCATTGATGATGACCCCACAATCCGAATGACTCTTGCGAGATTTCTCAAAAGTCAGGGTTATGACGTAACTGTGGCTAAGGATGGCGAAGAAGGCTTGGCTAAAGCTAGAGAGCTTCACCCAGCTTTAATTATTTGCGACTGGATGATGCCCATCATTGACGGCTTAGAGGTATGCCGCCAAGTTAAAAGCAGCGTTGAACTATCAAATATTTATCTGATTTTACTGACTGCGCGTGACGATGAAAAAGACTTGGTGCGCGGGTTAGAGATGGGTGCGGATGACTTTTTGAGTAAGCCGCCACGGATTAATGAGTTACGCGCAAGGGTGAGAGCAGGGCTGCGACTTTATTACGCAACTCAAGAAATTCAGAAGCAAAAACAATTAATCGAACAAGAATTATTTCAAGCTTCGCAATATGTGCGATCGCTTTTACCTACACCAATCGAAGGTGAGATCGCAATTCAGTCTAGTTTTTTGCCGTCAACCCAGCTTGGTGGTGACATTTTTGACTATTTTTGGCTAGATAGTGAACATCTAGCGCTTTATTTACTGGATGTATCAGGACATGGAGTTGGCTCAGCCCTGCTATCAGTTTCGGTTTTAAATCTAATGCGGACTCGCAGTTTGAGGCGGAGTACTACATCTCAAAACACCACAAATTTCTATAGCCCCAGTGAAGTATTACGAGATCTAAATAATACTTTTCAGATGTCTGTACATAATGAAATGTACTTCACGATTTGGTACGGCGTGTATGACAAGCAAACTCACAAATTAGTTTATGCAAGTGGAGGACATCCTCCAGCCGTGTTAATTTCTAATCAAGAATTTCCTAAAATCAAGCTTCTAAAAACGGCTGGATTACCCATTGGCATGATGTCTGATGCCAATTACAAGGAGCAAACTTGCGAGATTGATACTAGTAGCAGGTTGTATCTATTTAGCGATGGAGTCTATGAGATTTCGCAAGAAGACAGTAGTATTTGGGGATTTAATGCGCTGATTGATACATTTATTCGCATTCCCAGCGATCGGCGATCGCGGATTGACTATATCTTAGCCTGCGTCAAAGAAGCCTCTAATAATCGTCCTTTTGAGGATGATTTATCTTTATTAGAAGTAGAATTTCACATATAAATAGCTAGGAAAATCAAAACCTAGGAAGCTTTGGCGCACGCTGCGCGATCGCCATAGCTTTTTAGGTTTTAAGTTTTCTTAGCGATCGCTATAAAGTTGCATTGAATTCATCAATTGTTGAATAGATTTTGAAAATTTTGGTCATGCTCGTCAGTTCAAAAAGCATCTGCACTTGATCGTTAGCCCCACAAATTACCATATCCCCATGACTGCTACGAATCGATTTTAGAGCCGAAACCAGCGCTCCTAATCCAGAACTATCCATAAAGGTGATCTCCTCAAGATCGACTAATAGGTATTTGGGAGGAGTTGCTAGTGATGCCACATCATTGACCTGTCGCCGAAAATCTGCCGCCGTCGTAACATCAAGCCTTCCTGAAGGCTGCATGATTTTTACTTGATCGCTCATGAATTTATCTCCTGAACTAGAGTTCTAATTGTTTTATAAGCATAAATCTTTATCGATTATTTTTGCGCTCATTTGGGCTTTAATTAACTCTTAGCATGTTCAACAATTTTAAAATTATGACTGATTTACCTAATTCACAAGCGATACAAGACCTATTGAATACAGTTAACGATCGCGATCGCCAAAAAAGCATCATCGAACTGAATATGGTGCGTGATATCGCCGTCAAGTCTAATGGGGTAGTCAGCTTCACCTTGTTACTAGATGATCCCAATAGTCCCAAACGCGATCCGTTAATCCAAGAATGTAAGAATGCGATTAGGGCGATCGCCACGGTCACTGATGTGTGGGTGAAGGTAATCGCGAATAGTCCTGTTGTGGCGACACCTGCCGCACCGACAAATGCATTGAAAGGTATCGATGGCGTGAAGTATATTCTCGCAATTTCGAGTGGTAAAGGCGGGGTGGGCAAAACTTCAGTTGCTGTTAACGTCGCTGTCGCCCTCGCCGATATGGGCGCAAAGGTAGGTATTCTTGACGCGGATATCTATGGGCCAAATGTACCTGTGATGTTGGGGATGGAGTCGGCACAAGTAACAGTAATCAAGGCAGAAAATGGCACAGACGTGGTTGAGCCAGCTTTTAACTATGGCGTAAAGATGATCTCGATGGCATTTTTGATCGCCAAAGATCAGCCCGTAGTTTGGCGCGGCCCAATGCTCAATGGTGTGATTCGTCAGTTTCTCTATCAAGCAAATTGGGGCGAACTCGATTATTTAATCGTCGATATGCCCCCCGGAACTGGGGACGCACAGCTAACCCTCACGCAGTCTGTGCCATTGGCTGGAGCCGTGATCGTGACGACACCACAAACGGTTTCATTATTGGATTCACGCAAAGGTTTAAAGATGTTTCAAAATATGGGTATCCCTGTCTTGGGCATTGTCGAAAACATGAGTTATTTCATTCCGCCTGATATGCCCGATAAGCAATACGACATTTTTGGCTCTGGTGGTGGCAAGAAAACTTCCGATGAGCTTGGTGTAGATTTGCTCGGTTGTGTACCCCTAGAAATTAGTCTGCGCGAAGGTGGCGATCGCGGAGTGCCAATTGTATTAGGTCATCCTGAGTCGGCTTCGGCTAAGGCTTTAAAGGAGATTGCGAAGGCGATCGCGGCTAAAGTTCAAGCATAAAATAAATTCAACTATGAATTAGCAAAACTTTGTTAGAGTAGATTTACAGTTATTACGTTTATACTTGGGGAAATTTCAACTATATAAACATTGGTGAGATTTTATGTATACGTTGAACGATCTACCTAACTCTGTTTTTGCGCCTGAAACAGATACTCAACCGATAAAACGCTTAGAGACCATGCTAGAAAAGGCATATCCTAAGCTGGTGG
>JAJAZG010000509.1 GCA_026785865.1 Pseudanabaena sp. CAN_BIN31 | reverse complement strand
GTATTTATACTCAGTGAACCTAACGAGATTACAAGCTTTTAAGCTGTTTGCTTGGCTTGCTGCGATATATTGGACATGGATACCCCCTAACGTTGCTGATTATTGGACTTTGGACAAATGTTACAGGTAGTGTTTTTTTGACTAAAAATTTATTCATGATCCACTACTAGTAGCGTGGATTTTTGCTTTGTCCAAAGTCCAATGATTATGAAGAAATGGTTTAATACTACTAGTTCTTGCAAAGCTGACATACATTACATGTTGCCTGCGGGCGATCGCTTGCCTGAACTCAAGCCCCTAAATCTTAAAAATGAGTCATTGGTGATTAATCGAAGTGGCGATCGCAAGTCCTTTAGACTAGCGGAGGTGTCTTTATTGGTGATCCATGCGGGTGTACAGTTAACCAGTGTGGTGATTGCGGAATTGATGGATCGGGGCATTGAGACGATATTTCTCAAGCAAGATGGACAATTTCGCGGCAGGTTGCAAGGGAGTTTTCATACGAATCCGATGTTGCGATTGGCTCAGTATCAAGTGGTTGATTTGACTTTTGGGATGGCGATCGCCCAAAAGTTGATTGAGGGCAAAATCCGTAATCAGCGCGTAATATTGCAGAGGCGCAACCGTCAGCCACCACTCGATCCGATTAATGCGCTGTTAAGTTGGGGTTATGGTGTTCTATTAGCGAGAGTCTTTGCGGCGGCAGTTTTAGCTGGGCTTGATCCTTATTTTGGCTTTTTTCATGTGACGCAGCCGTACCGTCCAAATCTAGCACTGGATCTAATGGAGGAGTTTCGTCCTGTGGTGGTGGATGCGGCGGTAATTGCGATCGTTCAGGCAAATTTATTAGATCCGACTGATTTTGAGCCTTCGCCTGATGGTGCGGGAATTTGGTTAGGGGCGATCGCTAAGAAGCTATTTTTACGACAACTTGAGCAGCAGTTTAGTACGCCGTTTATTTATCCATCACAAAATCGGAAGTTGCGGCTTAGTCAGATTTTGGTAGAGCAGGCGAGGGCTTTTGGGCGGTGTTTGTTGGAGCGATCGCTGGATTATCAGCCTTATGTGATTAAGTAGTGGATGTGGCGTATTTTGTTGTTATCTTATGGATTGAAAAAACTATGCTGTGGTTAGTTTGTTACGATGTTTCTGACGATCGCCGCCGCTTGAAGTTGGCGAAGCGAATTGAACAGCGTTGTCAAAGGGTACAAAGGTCGGTTTTTGAATGTCCTTTGGATGAGAAGACGTTAAGCAAGCAGTTAGAAAAATATTGGTTGCCGTTGTTAAATCTGGAGGTGGATAATTTGCGGGTTTATCCTTTGGATGCGACTGCAAAACTGTGAACTAGGGTGTTTGGTAGTCCACGTCCTTATGAACCGCCTGATTTTGTAATTTTGTAAGTGTTAAGCAATGTAAAGTACCGCCTATGTTTGTCGCGAGTCGTTATGGTTAGTTTTTAAGAGTTCTAATGATTATTTGAGAGTTAATAGGTGTTTTTAGGTTTGACTTATTAGTAAAATTGGGTTATCTTAATAAGTATTACAGTTTTGAAAACAATTTTAAGTTTCCTATTTGTTTTCGGGTTCGTTTGTAAACGAATGTTAAGTGAACTGTAAAAAACGAACCTTGAAAACCGCATAGTATATAGTTTCCAAGGCGATAGTATTCGCCACGATATTTACCCCGCAAGGGGACGGAAACTAACCCAAAAGAATTTGTCTCTGTCTGTCATGATGCATATTTCCTTGATTCGCCACGATATTTACCCCGCAAGGGGACGGAAACATCGGTAGTGTGAACTCGTTGTAGAGAACAGGCGCAATAATTCGCCACGATATTTACCCCGCAAGGGGACAGAAACATCGCTCTCCAGATATACACCTAGATCGTTATCGTCTCTTCCAATTCGCCACGATATTTACCCCGCAAGGGGACGGAAACCATAGATGTCCAGCCGTCGTAAGCTGTGTTACCACTGTATTCGCCACGATATTTACCCCGCAAGGGGACGGAAACGGTTTATAAAACCAAGTATGACATCCCATGTTATGTATTCGCCACGATATTTACCCCGCAAGGGGACGGAAACACTTATACTTAACTTATTAACTCATCCGCACAAAATCAAAGCATACCCATGCCTAACAGGGAAACAGACCCAATTAGAGAAAATCGGATTGACTACGAAATAGTAGTCGATGCCTATAATGAAGGAGAAAGAGCAACGGGCTGGTACTGCCATCTTCAAGATAAAATCAGCTTCCCATTCCTTGCCACATGGAGTAAGAAAAACACAAAAACAGGCGCGATCGCCGACAAAAAGGTTGAAGTATTAGGCATGGCTTCAGACGAAGATTGTGAAAGCAATATGTATGTTGAAGTAGCCTACATAGTTGAAAAAGACGACATCTTTACTGCAAAACTCTCAGACATCAAAGCCATAAACCCAGACCCTGAAACCGAAGAAGCCATAGCAGACTGGAAATATTGGGTAGACATGGGGTATGGATTTTAGACATAGAGATCGACATACAAAAAAATAAAAGAAAAATGTTACCCTCAAAAACATCCGCGATCGCCTCATGGACAGATAACACCGAACTCATCAGCATTACCCTAACCCTAAAAGCCCTCAACGACATCACCCTACAACCCAACTACACCACAGGACTCCACGCATGGTTTTTGCATCAAGTTAGAGATAGCAACCCCGCTCTCTCCGCATATCTCCACGACGGGCAATCTGAAAAAGCCTTCACCATCTCCCCCCTCAATGGCAAACTTGAACCTAAAAACCAAAACCTGACCGCAAAAGCAGACCAAACCTACACATGGACAATCACATCCCTATCAAAACCAGTATGTAATTGGTTGAAAACATGGTGCGATCGCCCACCCGCCAGACTCGACCTTTATGCAGGTAAATTTGCGATCGCTGATATCACCATTAACCAACCCGCCACCACCTACAACCATCTTTGGTCAAGCTCATCCAATCCAGAATCAAGATTTACACTCGCTTTCCTGACTCCTACTTGCTTTCGCAGTAAAAAACATCATTTACCCCTACCGATTCCCTACAACATTTTCCATAGCTATCTGCGCCGATGGAACGACTTTGCCCCTGAAGCTTTTCCCCAAGCAGAATTCTTAACATGGATTGAACAGGTGGTTTATATAACCAACTATGATCTGGACTGCACCAAGGTTGCTGTTGCCAAACAGGGCTATGTGACTGGATTTACGGGTACTGTTGAATTTGCTACGGATTTCAAAGCCTCTCGAGATTCTGATTTTGAAAGATTACTCTTAGCCCTGATTAAGCTGGCAAACTATTGTGGTACAGGACATAAAACCACATTTGGACTAGGACAAACTCGATTGATTGGTCAAGATGAAATCAAAAATATTAAAAATGAAAATGAATTAACTACAACAACGCCAATCCAAAACTATTTAATTAAGAGAATTGCTGAACTCACCGACTTATTTCTGCAAACAAAAAAGCGACAAGGCGGCGATCGCGCTCAGAATACTGCAACAGTCTGGGCAACTATCTTAGCAAGGTATGAACTAGGCGAAAGTTTGAAGGCGATCTCGATCGATCTCGATATGCCCTACGAGACGGTCAGAAAATATGCCCAAACTGCGCGGAAGGCGATCGTAACTTTAGAACAACAATCAAATTCTGGGAGACTTGAGAACAGTTAATAGGAGAATCTACCAAGGCACTCGCAGATCGAGAATGAACTTAGCTCTACTTTTAATAGTTGGGAAACCTTGAGGCAATAAAAATCTGAGAGAGCGTAAAGAAAAAGGAAGATTCCCATATTTATTAACTATGCCATAAGGGGCTTGAGTATTATTGGAACCAAAAACCGAGTTAAGGATTTTGAGTTACTGGGCTGAAATGAGTAACGTTACAGAAAGTAGTGCTAAGCCTTAGAAGTGAACGAATATCGATATAAACACCACCCAAAACATAAAAAAGTAAACAAGAAATACTTATCAAAGAGTCCCTAAACAGCCAAAACTATGTTGTGAGATAGATAAGTATTTCTTAATTCGTAAGCTCATTGTCAATAATTTAGTTTCACCGTGACTATATAAACTTGAAAGTATCGCTAGGAAAGCGTTTAAACTCTTAGCTTACGATAATGGCTCTTTTCGTAAGCTAGTTTGTCTATACATTTTTAGATGAAGCGTACATTTTGATAGATATCGCCTGAAACCTATATATAGGCTTAACGTTACTTTCTGTAACGTTGCTTATTTCACCCCGTTACCCATCCTGCTATGCGAGGATGGGTAATCTTAATTCCTGATTTATATCTTTGAGTTTTGATTGGTGCAGTCTTGTATTTTTCCACTTGCTAGCATTTGCTGGATCGTTTCAGCTTTTGGTGGGATAAATAGTACTGTATCTTGATTGCATTCAAGAATTTTGCAGGCATAATGATCTTTGAGCCTGACTTCTATCTTTTTTATTGATAAAGTGAAACTCACTATTACATAATAGTTGCTAGCTTTATATAGCAACATTCGACAATCTTCCTTGTTCATTTTTATCTCTCAAATCCTTGCGGATTTTTAGCGATAGCGCTTTCCCTATTTACTTCTGTTCCTACTGTTCCTTCTGATTTTCAGCTATGAACGTTAATGCGCGATCGGCTTTTTGGACATCTCGCACCGTGACTAGATTCTTGGTGATATAGCGGTTTTCAAATGAGAGAAAATGTAAACGGGAAAACCGTATTCACTGGATTTGAGAGAACGAGTAATCGCGGTCTATCAAGAAGGAAAAAGTACGATGAAAGAAGTGGCGAAGAGGTTTGTGGTCAGTCGAAGCTGGATAAATAATCTAGTTCAAAGACAAACAGGGGGGCAAGACTTCCACGTAACCCCAGTTAATTAACCAAAACTATAAATTTGAGTATTAGAAAATATTAGCTAAGCTGTAGGAAAGTATCTCCTACAATAATAATGTCCGAATCTCCTCCATCCGCCCCAGACAACAAAAACTCTGGTAATGCACCACTTGCCAAAAAGAAGGGCAAATCGCTTCCACCTAAGC
>JAJAZG010000508.1 GCA_026785865.1 Pseudanabaena sp. CAN_BIN31 | reverse complement strand
CCTATGGCTTTTGGGGTGGTGATTACTGACGAAGATGATCGCATTCAAAGATTTTTAGAAAAACCATCGACTAGTGAAGTTTTTTCCGATACGGTGAATACGGGTATTTACATTTTTGAGCCTGAAATTTTAGGCTTTCTACCTGCTAATGAGCCAAGTGACTTTTCTAACGATCTATTTCCACTTCTACTATCTAAAAATGTGCCGATGTATGGCTATATCGCCAATGGTTATTGGTGTGATATTGGCTCCTTAGAGGCTTATCGGCAAGCGCAGTATGATGCAATTCGGGGACGGGTACACTTAGATTTAGATTATGTGCAGTTACGAACAGGCTTGTGGACGGGTAAGCATACGGTCATCTCGTCAACTGTCCAAATTGAGTCACCTGTGCTGATTGGGAGTAACTGCTCGATTGGCGATCGCACCAAAATTTCCGCAGGGACAATTATTGGCGATCGCGTCACCATTGGCGCTGATTGCGATCTGCAACGCCCGATTATTGGCAATAGCGCCATGATTGGCGAAGAATGTCACCTTTCGGCTTGTACGATTTCTCCTAATGCGAGGGTTAGTCGGCGCGTTCATGTGATGGAAGGAGCCGTAGTTGGCTCTAATTCAGTGATTGGTGAAGAAGCCAGAATTTTTCCAAATGTGCGGATTTGGCCAAGCAAACATGTGGAAGCTGGCGCAACCGTAACCACAAACTTAATCTGGGGCGCAATGGCGGCGCGGAATTTGTTTGGGCAATATGGTGTATCTGGATTAGCTAATGTGGATATTACACCCGAATTTGCGGTAAAACTAGGCGCGGCTTATGGCGCGACTCTGCGCCCAAACTCTCATGTGATGGTTTCGCGAGATCAGCGCACGATTTGCCGAATGTTAACGCGATCGCTGATTTCTGGATTAATGTCTGTGGGCATTAATGTGGAAAACCTTGAAGCAACAGCAATCCCCATTTCGCGATTTATTGCCCCCACTTTAGGTATTGTCGGTGGCATTCATGTACGTGTCCATCCCGATCGCAATGACTGCGTGATGATCGAGTTTGTTGATTGTCATGGCATCAATATCAATAAGGCAACTGAAAAAAAGATTGAAGGGACATTTTTTAAAGAAGATTTTCGCCGCGCTCGAATTGAAGAAATTGGCGAAATCATTTACCCAACTCGTGTTCTAGATTATTACAACACGGGTTTTGCCAGAAATATTGACGTTGAAGCAATCAGGTTTAGTGATTGCAAAAAAATCGTTATTGATTATGTCTACGCAGTTTCAGGTGCAGTTTTACCAAGAATTTTAGGCAAATTTAGTACTGATGTGGTGGTGCTAAATGCCAGTCTCAATGAGGTTGCCCCATCCCCCGTTGATCGCGAAAAAATGTTGAGCCAACTAAGCGATGTAGTCAAAGCCGTGAAAGCAAACTTTGGGGTGCAGGTTTATGCCAATGGCGAAAAATTTATCTTAATCGATGAATTAGGTAAGCCAATTCGCGACGAAATTTTGACTGGGTTGATGGTGGAGATGGTACTAATGTCTCAAGGTAGCGGCACTGTAGTTGTGCCAGTCTCGGCATCGGGCCTAGTGGAACTGATCGCCGAGAAGCATGGTGGTAGAGTGATTCGGACTCGTGCTAATCCGACTGCTTTAATGACAACTTGTCATAATACTGAGGGTGTGTTAATCGGAGGCTCGGCAGAAATGGGCTTCATTTTCCCGCAGCTTCACGCAGGATTCGATGCGATGTTTAGCATTGCTAAAATCATGGAATGGATCACGTTGCAAAAGCGATCGCTGTCGCAAGTTCGTTTACATTTGCCGCGTTGCCATTTTCGCAAACAGGTCGTGCGATGTCCTTGGAGCGTCAAAGGCACACTCATGCGCCATTTAGTCGAATCCTATGGAAACGAAAGGGTGGAACTGATTGATGGGGTGAAAGTTTTTTATAGCGATCGCGATTGGGTGTTGGTATTACCTGATGCTAGCGATCCACTTGTGCATATTTTTGCGAATGGCTTTGATACACCTTTGAGCAATGGTCAAGCATGGGCGGAGCAGCACTTACAAGATTTTTGCAGTCATATCGATGGGTTCTGTAAGTTACAGATTGCGCTCTCTAAAGATACTGTCCTGCTCGACAATTAGCCAGCTTGGAGAAACAACTTGGACAGGCAAGGGGCTTAAGCCCCTTGTTAAGGATATGGAAAATTGCTGTTTCTCTTTCTTGGAGATTACAGCAGATTTTTTATAAAAGCCCCACTTCGCGGGGCTTTTATAAAAAATCTGGGTTTGGTTTCATCGCAAAGCGATGTAAGACTAAATTCAAGTGTGCCAATGCGTCCAAAAATATGGCAAATTAAAAGATCGCATCAAAATTGCAAACTACGTCTCGATAAACGAAGTTAAACTTAATGACATTAAAAGTTGGAATCCTAGGATTTGGTGGGTTGGGTCAGGCGGCGGCAAAGTTGCTGATTGCTAAGCAGGAAATGCAATTAGTCGTGGCTGCCGATAAAGAAGGTTTTGCTTACGATCGCCATGGATTAAATGCTTCAGAAGCGATCGCTGCCTATCAAACTAAAGGCTCTCTCGGTTATCTTGAAGGATCGGGAAGCTTGACCGAAAACAGTATCGCTGATGCGATCGCCACTGCCGAAGATGTCGATGGTTATTTCTTAGCATTGCCAAATCTGCCGAATACTTTTATGGCAAGTGTTGCCAAGCAATTTATCGCTTCAGGCTGGCAGGGTGTACTCGTTGATGCGATTAAACGTACTAGTGCTGTGGAGCAAATGATTGCGCTCTCACCCGAACTAGAAGCATCAGGGATCACTTATTTATCTGGTTGTGGCGCAACTCCTGGACTATTGACGGCGGCGG
>JAJAZG010000507.1 GCA_026785865.1 Pseudanabaena sp. CAN_BIN31 | reverse complement strand
GTGAAATATCTCCCAAGCTCTTGACCCATGCCCGAAACTCACGAATAGCAACACTTCGCCCCTCTTGAAAACTAAGCTCCACAAATTTAGGAATAACTTCACAAATTGGTAAATCACCAAAAGTCGGACTTAACGAAGATTTTAGATACTTCCCATCGTCAAGTATATAAATATTTAAGGTGTTAAGCCGATGTGCTTTTAAGTTGCATGATAATTGTGCCGCGCTTCGCGCGGCACAATTATCTTCTGGTTTTTAATATGCACCTTAAATGCCGATCAGCAATGGCTAGTGAAAGCTGTTAATATAGCCTTTGGTATTTTGAGGATTAATAAAGCTCTAATGAAAAATTCACTAATCTATAAGTTGGCGATCGCCGCTAGTCTCTCAGTTGTTGCTGTTTCTTGCGCTCCTAGTGCGCCCACAGTTTCAACTACTCCTAACGCAACGGCAACAACACCACCAGCTTCGCCGACTGTCAGTGCAACAACTTCACCGACTGCAACAACTTCACCGACTGCATCCGCCAAGCCTACAGAATCTCCCACAGCTTCTACGACAGACAAGGCTCCCGACACAGTGCGTGTTGCCGTGGTTAATAACAGTGGGAAAGAGTTAAAGGCAATTTATATGTCTCCACCCACCAAACAAGATTGGGGCAAAAATGAGCTTGATGCATCAGTTCCCGATCGCGAGAAAGCCGATTTTGAATGGAAACGTTCAGATTACACAGGCACTGAGGCTGGCTGCTTGTTTGAAGTTAGAGCTGAATATGCTGATGGCAAAAGTTCTGATCTAGATGAAATCGATCTTTGCAAAACACCTGCAATTAACCTGAAATAAGCATAAAACAGGGTTGGATTGCTTTGTGATCTAAAAAAGCTGTGGCGCGATCGCGCCACAGCTTTTTTGGTTTTAAGGAGTTGAATCACAAATTGAATTTTCCTGACTTTCTTCAACATCTGGCGGAGGCTCGATCGCTAAACTTGTTGCCTTAACATAGGGCAAAGATGCACCTTCTAAGCCTCTGGTGATACGGGCTGGGGAATAGTCGAGGGTCACAAAAAGCGGATAATGATATTCGCCGCGATCGCTAATAATATTGCGATGTTTCCAAGGTAAACGCCAATAATATTCTTCGCCAAGGGCAACTTCAACCTGTCGCCAACGTTGCAATAATGCTGAGTAGTCCTCATTTGGGCGATGAATAAACACAAAAATTTCTTGCCCAGTTTTCACTTTCCAGTCTGGATCGCACATGATCAAGGCAAGATCGCATTGCAATTGCATGTGAGTTTGCGTCAAGTTCGGGCTAGTAAGCTGCACGACTGGAAATGGAATCGAAATCAAGCTTTCACTAGGGCGGCGCAAGCTGGGAATTAGCTCAAAATATGGGCGATATTCGCGCAAAAGAGCGATCGCTTCTAACGGATTGCTGTAATGACTGAAGAGTGAGTCGTACTGAAGTTGAAGGGTACTCATGGTTTAATAATGGGCAGATGCACAGAAAATGTAGAACCTTTTTGGGAGTCCAAGTTGGGTGACTTTACGAAGATTTTGCCATTGTGGGCATTGATAATATAATGCGAAAGGTATAGACCTAGACCGCTACCTTGTTTTTGATGATTGCCTTGACTAAATCTTTGGAACAAGAATGGTTGCTCTTCCAAAGGAATCCCCGCGCCTGTATCCGCGATCGCAATAACTGCTTCGGATTCATTTAATTTTAGGCTAACATGAACGCTGCCCAATTCAGTAAATTTAAGGGCGTTACCAATCAAATTATTAAATACTCGCAATAGTTCTAAGCGATCGCCTTTAACATGATTAACACCCTCATCATCAAGTTCGGCGCTGAGTTCTAAATTTTTAGAAATAGCGATCGGCTTCAGTTCTTGCACTACCTGATCAAGTAATTCCTTCAAGTTTAGCGGCTGTAAATTAATAGTCTTACTACCCGATTCATAGCGATAAACATCTAAAAGTTTATTCACCATTTCCAGCAAATTACGATTGCTGCGCCCCATAATTGTTAGCGCTTCACAAATTTCGGGTGAAATCTCCCCTAACACGCCATCCTGTAAAAGCCCCAACATCCGATCCGCCGCCACTAATGGTGTCCGCAAGTCATGGGTTAGGCGCGATACAAAATCCTGTCTTTGGCGATCAATGCGATCGCGTTCAGAAATACTATGTTTTAAACGCAACAGCGATCGCACTCTTGCCAATAGCTCATCAGCTTCGATTGGCTTGCGAATAAATTCATCTGCGCCGAGGTCAAGCCCTTTAACTGCATTAGCGCGATCGTAAGCCGTGATTAACAAAATCGGAATAAACGGTAAATCTTGCATAGCCCTGATGCGGCGCGTCACCTCATAACCATCCATCACAGGCATCATCACATCTAGCAAAACCAAGTCGATTGGCTCTGATTCAATGATTTTTAAAGCGCCATGACCATTTGATGATGTGATAATTTCGTACCTCTCTTCTTCAAGGATTGTGCGAATAAGAAATAGATTGTCTGCTACATCATCAACAACTAGTAAACGGTCAGGAGATTTCATTCAAATGCTCAGGGAATAAGGCGTGACTACATAGATGTTGTCATGAAACCGTTATCAATGTAGTCGTCCTGATGATAGAAATCTGGCGATCGCTATGGCATAGATTTAGAGATAATGCTTCGCGCTAAACCCCAAAAGCTGTGGCGCACGCGAAGCGATCGCTACAGCTTTTTGGGTTCTGACAACTATTTAGCAGCGTTATAAATTTCTTCATTCGCTTTTGCAGAAGCAAACAAATCGACAACAGGATGAGGATAATCAACACCAGTGCGAACATTAAAACGTTGCTGTTCCACGGGTAAAAGCTGCCAAGGTTGATGAACTTTACTTGCTGAAATTGCCTCAAGCTCTGGAAGCCAATGTTTCACATATTCTCCTTGCGGATCGTAATCCTGCGATTGTTTATTAATGTTGAAAAACCTAAAACCACGCGCATCATTTCCGACACCTGCGGTATAGTTCCAATTTCCCCAATTGCTACAAGGATCGTAGTCGATTAGCTGCGATTCAAACCATTCTGCACCCATACGCCAATCGATACCGAGATTTTTGGTGAGAAAGCTTGCCACATTTTGACGACCACGATTGGACATAAATCCTGTCGCTGCGAGTTCACGCATATTCGCATCGACTAAAGGGAATCCTGTATTTCCTATTTGCCAAAGCTCAAAGCGTTTCCAGTCTTGTTTCCAAGGAATATCCAGACCACGTAAACCTGTGCGATAGAATAATTTATCGCCATGTTTTGCTGCTACAAATCGGAAATAATCGCGCCACAGTAATTCAAAAATCAGCCAATAAGTAGAGTCATTATCAAGGCGATCGCTTTCATATTTTTTGACCTGAGCATATACATAGCGCGGACTCAAGCAGCCTAGCGAGAGCCAAGGTGAGAATTTAGAAGAGTCATCGGCATAGAGCATTCCATTGCGAGTTTGTTTATAAACTTGAAGCCGATCGCTTTCCCAAAAGTAATGATCTAATCGTTTCAAGGCTTCATGTTCGCCGCCTTTAAATTGCAACACAGCGCGATCGCATGGTACAGGTTCTTTAAGTCCTAGTCTTGTTAGTGTGGGGATTTCGCCAATGTCGAGACTTTCAGGTAATGTCGGCAGGCGATCGGGTATGGGGAAAACTTGGCGAACTGTGAGATTAACTTCAACTTGTTTACGAAAATGGGTAAATAATTCAGGAAGATCGGCGATCGCAAAGGGCAAATCATCGCGGTGGATTAAGGTATTTCCCCAAAAGCTTTGAAAATTAACGCTCTGTTCTTTGAAGATAGAACGCAGTTTTTTCTCTAGAGTTTTCTCTTCAGTCGTAACTTCTGCATGGTAGTAAACAGAGCCAATTTCTAATTGTTGCGTTAGTTCAGGCAGAATTTGATCGGGATTACCAAGGCGAATAATCAAATCAGAATTAAGCGATCGCAAACTTTCGCGTAAATTTGCCACACTCTCGATCAGAAATTTGGCGCGAAAAGCACCTGTTTTCTCGAAGCCAAAGGAGGTTTCATCAAAGTGAGCGAGATCAAAGCAATATACAGGAAATATCCTTGCGTCCGTCTGTTTGGCTTCTTCCGATGCGCGATATAAGGTTTCACAGTCATGCGATCGCAGGTCATTACGAAACCAAACTAAAATATTTTGATTATTCATATTACTTCTAGTGAAAACCAAAAAAGCTGTGGGGGGGGGCGGGCGGGGGGGCCCCCCGGAATTTTTTTTTTTTTTTTTTTTTTTTTAAAATGGAAGTGTGGGTTAAAAAAAAACAAAACCAACCGGCACAAAAATGTGAAGTACTTGAGCGAAAATTTGATT
>JAJAZG010000506.1 GCA_026785865.1 Pseudanabaena sp. CAN_BIN31 | reverse complement strand
CTTACAGTCATCGTCGGTTTGTCAATGGCTAACTAAGCAACAGGTGGCGACCAAAGTTGTTTTGTTTAATCCCAGACAGGAGAAGATTAAAGATCTTGAACATAATTGGGCTTTGAGGCGCGGGGCTGCCGATATACTGCCCCGTCTATCGCCTGAAAACTTAGTGGCAGCAGTCGCCAGAGTCACGGCTTTAATCGGTTGTTCATTGATATCACAGCCATTAGAAAAAATTGCTAGAAGTCTAGGGGCTAAACCTGAATCTCTGCAAGTTAGAGGGAGTGATTTACTAGATGAATCAGAAATCAACGCAACTTCAAAATCTGAGTCTAAACCTAATCAAAAATCTGACGGTGAAGACGTAGTCATGTATCGAGGTGTAAGAATTAGGAGATAATCATCAAAAAAATGTCTAGTAAGTTACATCTCCAAAATTCGCAAGAACAGCAAGATTTTATATTATTTGCTCAGCATGGCTGGGCAGATATTTCTCAAGATATTGGTTACTTAGCCCGATCACTGGCAAAACCAAATACGCCCACCTATGCCCCCGATCTTGGCTTGATCAATACTTGGTTTATGATCGCCCAACTAATCGCTAAGGTTGAGAAGATTGCGACCGAGGCGATCGCCAAACATCCAGATTTACCATTACGAATCATCGGGCATTCGATGGGTGGGCTAATCTGGCTCGAAGTTTTAAATCGTCATCCTGAATGGCTGCCCAAAGTACATAGCCTCGCCCTCCTTGGTTCACCCGTTGGTGGCTCCGATCTGGCTAGATTATTCGATCCTTTTGGTCGGTTTCCGTTGATCGCCCGCGACCTTGGCACAAATCGCCGCGCTATTGCTGAGGCGATCGCCTCGCAAATCCCCACAATCTCCATCGTGGGCGATATTGGCAACCATACTGATGGAACTGTGCCTGTCGGCTGCTCACAGTTTGCCCATGCTACTTTTGTTTGTTTAGATGGTTTACACCATGCCACGCTCAAAAATCACCCTAGGGTTGTGACAGCCTTACAGCAATTTTGGGATAATCCTGTGATCACGCCGCTTCTGACTGATACGGCTTCACAATTGATTGCTAAATTGCGATCGCTTGACCTCACTGAAACTAATAATCAAAATTTTGTCAAATCTAAAATCATCCAAACCTATCCAGATGGCATAAAGCTCTGGACATGGACAAATTCACTGCAAATAATTCATATATTTGTCAGTATTGGCGAGCGATGCGTTTACAGTGCCTATACAGGTTGGCAAGGCAGAAATAAATTGGCGATCGCGCTAAAAACACTATATTAAGCAGCTAGGTAAAAGAAAGCTTAAAAACCCAAAAAGCTATGGCGCACGCTGCGCGTGCGCCATAGCTTTTTGGGTTTTTATTATACTTACCCCTTCATTTCTGCAATTAATTGCAGAATAATTCGAGCATCTTCGGCATAGGGAACGCGTTGCAAATAGTTTTCGAGGTCAATTCTTGCTTCGGTGTGGCGATCTAGTTGATAACAAATTAAGCCGCGATCGCGACATTGAGTCGGCACATCAGGATTTAGCATCAGCGATCGCTCGATCGCTGCCAAAGCTCTGACTGGTTCACGGCGGCGCAGATAGATCATCTTCAGATTATTGAGTAAGCGATCTAAGATACGGCGGATGCTGACAGGTTCGAGGTATTCGGGCTGAAGCGGGGTGGCATAGCCATATAGCTGCGTTAATTTTGCCGCACAATCTTCAGGAAATAGAATCTCGCCTTTATTGTAAGGATCGATAAATATTTCTAGATCGGGATGCTGTGGGCGAATAATAAAATGGGCAGGGAAGCTAATCCCTGACATCGGAAAGCCAAGGCGATCGCCGAGCAACATGTAAACCAGTGATAGCGTTAGGGGAATGCCCAAACGCCGATCTAGTACATCGGTGATGAAGCTATTACGCGGATCGTAATAATCGCGATCGTTGCCACAAAAACCTTGCTCGACAAATAGGTATTGATTAACTTCTTGCACCACCTTGAGCGGGTAATGAATTTTGGCAAGCCTCGGCTGCAAATCATTAACCATGCGATCAAAAATTTCGCGATAATGCCCAAGATCCATCCGTGGATATTCTTCCCATGCGATCGCCAAAGCTCCTTCGAGCAAATGGTCAATCGACATTTCATGATCGGGGGTGTGGGCAATTTGCCAAAATTTTTGCCGCGCAGGAGAAAGAGTTAACACGATGTTCTTATCAATATCAAAATTTTTAATAATTTATACAGCGCCTTGCGCTGCCACAGAACCCAGATAATTTTTTAAAAGTGCCGCGAAGCGGCACTTTTAAAAAATTATCTGTATTACTCAAATCCTCAGTAAGCTGTAATTCCGCCTTTGGCGGAATTACAAATCTAGTTAAGTGTATATACCTGTCCGCTAAACAGAATGCGGGTAATGCCTTTTTGGACGAGTTGGGGACGAGTAATCTGGATCAAATCGCTAGGAAACTTAATCACGCGCTGATTGTGATGTGAAAACCGCCTTGCCACACGATGATTGTCAAAAATCGGAATTGTTTTTGAAAGTGACTCTTCAGGGGGGATTGCACCGAGATCCTTAAAATCTTTGAGGGGGCGCGTAATAATCTCGGCAATGCGATCAACAACGATATAACAAATTTGCGGTAAATCAGCCCGATCTAAGGGCAAGATCTCAAGGCGATCGCTGATGCTACGACCATTACTTAGCTCGGCGAACATTGGTAAGCCAGCATCATCTTCTTCGTCTAGCTCATCCTCAGCAAGTTCGAGATTATCCTCATCAACCAAATCATCCTCAATATCTTCTAGTTCATCATCATCGAGGTTGGCTTCAGGCACATTTAGGATTTCATCTATGTCATCCATCGCGATCGCCGTTTCATCACCTTGGTCAAAATTGTAGTTGCTGTCTTCAAGAGCCAATGGCAAATCATCAGGTATCAAGGCAAGCTGATTTACTTGAAATCCGCCAATATCGTAATTTATTCGCGATCCTCTTTTCCCTTCAGCCTTTTTGTGACTCACCAATACCCGATACTCATCAGTCGGAATTAGCTCTTGTAGCAGTCGCAAGACTGTACTCGTACTAATGCCAAACTGTTTCGCCAACTGAGTCGTCGTCGCATCGGACTGACGATAGAGGCGAAGTATTTCTTGTTTATCATCCAGCGCAAGTTTAACAGCCATT
>JAJAZG010000505.1 GCA_026785865.1 Pseudanabaena sp. CAN_BIN31 | reverse complement strand
ATTGATACCGCCGCTAGTTATGAAAATTTTGCCGCCGAACATGGCTGGCAAGTTGCCAAGTTCTCATCGGTCACAGGTGAAGGATTGGAAGCTTTGCAAGCGATGATGTGCGATCGCTTGCAACTGGGCCCTTATTACTATCCGCCTGATTTAGTCACCGATCAGCCTGAGCGCTTCATTATGGGTGAGTTAATTCGTGAACAGATTCTTTTACTCACTCGCGAAGAGGTTCCGCATTCTGTCGCAGTCAGCATCGATCAAGTCGATGAGCAGCCGAAAATTACGCGGGTAATGGCGACTGTTCATGTGGAACGCGATTCGCAAAAGGGAATTTTGATTGGGAAGAAAGGACAAATGCTGAAGGAGATTGGTACAAATGCCAGACAGCAAATGCAGAAGTTAATTATGGGTTCTGTGCATTTAGAAATCTTTGTCAAAGTCCAACCCAAATGGCGATCGTCGCGTTTTCAATTATCCGATCTCGGCTATCGCGTCGAATAAAAAAATAGAAGCGCAACGCGCTTCTATTTTTTTAAAGTTCATTTCCGAGCCAAATTCTTACTCCCCACATTCCTACCAAAAGAACTAACAAAACAAAATCGCGAGGAAGTAGCTTCAGAGGATTCCAAACGACAATGTGAGTATTCGGAGTAGTAAAGCCACGCACTTGCATAGCATTGGCAGTCTGTTCGGCACGAATGAAAAGATTGTCAATCAGTCGCTCAGAAAGAATTAGCCAAATTTGGGTGGTGCGTTTAAAACCTAGTTTTTTCCAATTAATCGAACGTGTTCGCATTGCTCTGCCAAGGTTCTGGACTTCTTCTAAAACCAACGGTACAAAACGGAGTGCAAGGGTGAGTGTAAGTACGATTTCGACAACGGGAACTTTGAGAGATTTTAATGGCGAACAAATTGAGGCGATCGCCGCCGTAATTTCTTCAGGAGCCGTGACTAGCAAAAATAAGGTCGGTGCATAAAGATAAGTAAAAATTAAGGTGCAAACCCGCACACCTAACTCAAGGGAGCGACGGGTAACGGTGATTGCTCCTGCTTTCCAAACTACATAACTATAGGAGGTTGGCTGCGGTAATTTCAGCGTCAGTGGTGGCACGATCGCGACTTTGTCGGGCGCAACATTTATTTCAGGAATCGGGCGGCGCGGCTGAATAGTGGCATTCAGTCCATCGGGAGAAATCGTGGCGATCGCTAAACTCATGAAGGCAAGTAACAACAAAATCCCCATTTGCTGCTTCCAAACCCGCATCGGAATTTTTGAAGCTAGGGTCAAGACAATTAATAAAACGGCGATCGCAATTCGCCAAGTTGCATTGGCTTGAATTGGTGACAATAAACATGTGAGCAATCCACATAATTTGATACGCGGATCGAGCCGATGTAGCCATGTGATCGGCTGTTCGAGATAAAGTCCAATGGGAAGCGATCGCAGTATATCCACTATATTCTGATATTTTTCGGGGGTTTGATTCTAGCAGCTTCCAATATAGCAAGAAGAGAGACGGCACTTTATGCCATCCTGCCCTTCTGATCCCAGAATTATTGTTGCGGCGCAAAGCGCCGCAACAATAATTCTGGGATGACAAACTCAAAACTGCTATATTCAACACCATGACCATCGAACCCGAACAACTATTAGAAATTGCCCTCAAATCTGGCGCTGAAGCTGCCGAAGTATATGCATCAAGTTCAGTTTCGCGTCCAGTCTTTTTTGAAGCAAATCGACTTAAACAGCTAGAAAGCATCGATTCAGAAGGCGTGGGCTTACGAATTTGGAAAGATAACCGCGTGGGGTTAGCGATCGCCTATGGTGCGGTCGAGCCAGAATCTTTAGTGCAGCAAGCGATCGCCTTAAGCGCCTTAAATGAACCTGAAGAGATTTTATTACGTGACTCAACGATTTCGGACTATCCCAAACTTTATGGGCAGGAGGTCAGCGTCGAGCAAATGATCGATTGGGGAAAACAGGCGATCGCGCAAGTGCTAGAGCCTTATCCTGAAGCAATTTGTGGCGCAGAATGGGACTGCGGACATGAGACAGTGCGAATCCTCAATAGTAAAGGCTTAGACTGTGGCTATACGGATATTACGGTGGATGCGTCTCTGAGTGCCGAGTTGACGCGAGGTGATGACTTCCTCAATGTTTGGTATGGTCAATCGGAGCGCGGTAATCTACCACCAGAGGCGATCGCCCAAAAAGTATTGCAATATCTCGGCTGGGCAAAGAAAAATGCCCCAGCGCCATCTGGCAAAGTACCTGTGATCTTTACAGGCAAAGCGGCGGATTTGCTCTGGGGTGTTGTGGCGATCGCCATGAGTGGGCGACAAGTCCAACAAAAAGCAACACCTTGGCTCGATAAAATCAATCAACCCGTAATTTCTGATATTTTCACCGTCACTCAACATCCAAGTTTTGGGATTTATAGTTTGCCTTTTGATGATGAAGGCACGCCAACGCAAGAAATTACTTGGATTGATCGCGGTGTTTTACAAAGATTTTACGGCGATATCCGCACTTGCCAAGAATTAGGAATCACCCCAACAGGCAATGGTTTTCGCGGCGATTTAGGTAACTATCCTAGCCCTGGTCTATTTAATTTAGCGATCGCCGCTAGCCAAACGATCCAAGGCGATATTGTCGAACTTGCGGCAACCTTAAAAAACGGCTTAATCGTCGATCAAGTATTGGGTGATGACACCGATATATCAGGAGATTTTTCGATTAATGTCGATCTGGGCTATCGCGTCAAAAATGGCAAAATCATCGGACGAGTCAAGGACACGATGCTATCAGGAAATGTCTATACCGCGCTCAATCATGTGACTGCTGTGGGTAGCGATCGGCAATGGCACGGCTCATTATATGTACCCGCGATGATCGTGGAGGGCTTGTCAATCACTAGCCAATAATTAACTTTTCACGCTCAATTGCTATAATGTCTGAGCGACTTCTGTGATTACATGTATGTAATTACACATAGTATTGAGACTGTAGCTCAGTTGGATAGAGCGAGCGCCTCCTAAGCGCTAGGCCATCGGTTCGATCCCGATCAGTCTCGTTGTTTTAGACATATTTTTAAAAACACTGACAACAAAAATAAATGTCACAAGAAGATTTTCAGCAGCAAGTATTACGGAATTTTCAAGAGCTAAAGGCTGATGTTGATCAGAAATTTGCAAAACTTGAATCTGATATTAAAGAAGCGAATATCAGAATTGATGCTTATCAGCGATCATCAACACAGGTAGTTAGTTTAGCGTTTGGACTTATCAGCGCCTCCGCCGCCGTTGTTATTCTTTCTCCTGCCGTCAAAGCTTTATCAGAATTTTTCTTGAGTCGCTAGGATTATTGACACCAAGCCAAACCAAAAAGAGTTTCGAGCATTGCTCGAAACTCTTTTTGGTTGTCTCCCAAAAACTAGAGACGGGGCGATCGCACCGTTTCTAGGCGCTCTATTTAGAACAAGCCTAAAGTCAAAGACTTGTCGATTGGCATAGTGGAGCCAATTCCTAACCAGAGGGTAACAGCAGTACCAAACAAGAACACAGCCATCGCCACAGGGCGGCGGAAGGGATTTTGGAACTTGTTTACATTCTCAATGAAAGGAATGAGGATCAAGCCAACAGGAATTAAACTTTGCAGCAATACGCCCAAAAGTTTATTAGGAACGATCCGCAAAATTTGGAACGCAGGGTACAAGAACCACTCTGGCAAAATTTCCAAAGGAGTTGCGAAAGGATTTGCAGGTTCGCCGATCATGGTCGGGTCAAGCACTGCCAAACCAGTAATCAAAGCGATCGTGCCAGTGATGACAACGGGGAACATATACAAGAGATCATTCGGCCAAGCTGGTTCGCCGTAGTAATTATGACCCATGTTTTTTTCCAATTTTGCCCGCAAAATTGGATCGTTTAAATCGGGGAGCTTTTCAGTCTTTGCCATTTTATTGCTCTGTAGCTTAGTTCTTTAAAATTATCTAATAGAAAAATCTTAAACATTTGTCTAAGATCGGAAACCTTACAAAGGACCAGAAATGCCTTGCTTACGAATCATCAAGAAGTGAGCAAGCATAAATACGGCGATTAACCAAGGTAAGACAAAGGTATGTAAGCTGTAGAAACGGGTGAGAGTTGCTTGACCAACGCTCTGACCGCCGCGCAATAGCTCAACCAAAGTGCCACCGACCACAGGAATTGCATCAGGTACGCCAGATACGATCTTGACTGCCCAATAACCAACTTGATCCCAAGGCAAGGAATAGCCAGTTACACCGAAAGTAACGGTGATCAGGGCAAGGATTACGCCAGTGATCCAAGTCAATTCGCGAGGCTTTTTGAAACCGCCAGTAAGGTACACGCGGAAAGTGTGCAAGATCATCATCAAGACCATCATGCTTGCCGACCAACGATGAACCGAACGCACCAACCAACCGAAGTTAACTTCAGTCATGATGTAGCGTACTGAATCAAACGCTTCGGTTACGGATGGCTTGTAATAAAAGGTCATCGCGAAACCTGTCGCGAACTGAATCAGGAAGCAGGTGAGGGTGATGCCACCCAAGCAATAAAAGATATTGACGTGAGGGGGAACATACTTACTAGTAATGTCCTCAGCGAGCGCCCCGACTTCAAGGCGATCGTTAAACCAATCGTAAACTTTACTCATGTAATTGAAAAACCTAAGATTGCAGTAGTTAACAATTTTTTCATATCTGTAATATATTTTAAGGCTTTTGTTAAGTTTAAGCAAAGTTAAGAATTATTTTTTAACAAAATTTAGCAACTCATATTAGATTTCTGTAGACAAGGGGCTTAAGCCCCTTGTTTGAGATCAAATTTAAGATCAAAATGTATTTACTATTGAGAAAACTATCGTGAATGACTTGCCAGATAGGTCTACTGATAAAGATAGCGATCGCGATCGCCCTGAAAGCCATAGTATCTCGATCCGCGAAATGAATATTGATGATATTGCGCCGATTTTTCACTTAGGCGAACAATTATTTACCAGTGATTTATATCCATATCTCTATCGGACATGGGACGAGTGGGAGGTGATCGGTATGTATAACACTGATTCAGAGTATTGCTTAGTTGCCGAAGTCGATGATCAACTAGCGGGATTTATTCTCGGCACAATTATTATTAAGGCTTCATGGAAATATGGGTATATAACTTGGCTAGGTATTTGTCCTAGCTTTCAACGTCGCGGCATCGCCGATCGCCTTGTCGATAAAATTATCGAGCGGATGATTGAGGATAATGTGCGGTTTATGCTCGTGGATACCGATCCCGCGAATACGCCAGCAATTAATTTCTTTACGCGCAAAGGTTTTGGTAATGCCAGAGAGCATGTTTTCCTATCGTTAAATCTGGCTAAACATGAATATTACGGCAGACTAATTAATTACGAACGTGATAAATCCGAGCGCAATCGCCCCCGTTTGCGCCGCCGTACTTAGATTGAAGGCAGTGACTTCACAGACTATTATTACTTTAGAAGCTTTCTAAAAAAAAATATCCCAATGGTAGGGGTTTAGCATTTGCGCCACCATATCTCAACTCATCACCGAAATCTCACTTCGCAAATGCTAAACCCTTTTCGCCCTAAACGATAAATTGTCCCTGCGTTGCGAGGTTTGGGCGAAGCATTCCCAAATTAAAAATGTCTCAAAATTTATAAGTATTGGCGGGAATGCTTCGCCCCTACTAATATCAACATATTTTCTGGTCGATTACCTATCTTGGTATTTTTATTATCAGAAATCGCCTTAGGTGGTGCAGAGAAATCTTTAAAAGATTTCTCTGGGTTTTATGATAGAGCAAAGCTCTGTAATCTTTAGCAGATCGCAGTTGATTCGAGGGCAAAATAGTTTAATGCTGTCTGGCAATCAACCTGAATTTGATCTTTGAGAGCATCGAGTGAATCAAATTTCTGTTCAGGTCGAATAAATTTAATCAGATTGACGCTTAGCTCTTGGTCATAAAGATCGCCTTGCCAATTAAACAAATGTACTTCGACCGATCGCTTATCTCCATTTACAGTTGGACGCAAGCCAATATTCATCACGCCGCAGATTTTTTTGTGATTGACGATCGCTTGAACTGCATAGACCCCATCACGCGGCAAACACTTTTGGGTGGGCAGTTCTATGTTTGCCGTCGGGAAACCAATCGTGCGCCCTAATTGCTTGCCTTGCACGACTCTACCGACAAGGTTATAAGGACGACCGAGCAACGAATTTGCCAGATCGATTTCGCCTTGGGCTAGGGCGGTGCGAACATTTGAGCTACTAATCCTTACAGGGGCATGATCTACACTGCCGAAGCTCATGGTTTGTTCTGGGATGATAGTCAGGCGATCGCTCCAAATGTTTTGTAAGTCACTAACATTGCCTTGGCGCTTGCTCCCGAAGTGAAAATCAAAACCAACGCTGATTAATTCGACTTGCAAGGAGTCAATTAAAATTTTTTGGATAAATTCGGCGGCGGTTAGTTTTGCAAGATTTGCATCGAATGGTAATAAAACTAATTGTTCAACGCCAAGAGACTTGAGTAAGGCTACTTTTTCGTCAAAAGGCGCAAGCAGCGATCGCGTCTTATTGCTAAAAAATTCTTGGGGATGTGGCGAGAAAGAAACAACGGTACTGGTTAAATTGTTGGCGCGATCGCGCAAATTACTGGGCAAAGCACTGGGCAAAATTGGTGCAATCACATGGCGATGTCCTATGTGAACGCCATCAAAGTTGCCGAGGGCGATCGCAGTAGGACGAGAAATTTGGGTTGGATCAAAAATTACTCTCACGCTTAATATTTTGACACAATAGAAACCAAAAAATGGGAGATGTGCTAGACAAACCTCCTATTTTTGGGTTTCTAGGCATGAGTAAATTATCTAGAGTGAATTGTGATGAGATTCTGGTATGTTTGAGGTTCGCCGTTAGCTGACAATCCATGACCGTTAGAGAAACTTTTCGCCGCACTAAAATTGTTGCTACTATCGGGCCTGCGACCAGCAGCCCCGATATGATTCGCCAGCTTATTGAAGCAGGCGCAAGTACTTTCCGCCTCAATTTTTCCCACGGCACTCACGCCGATCACCATCGCAGCATCTGCAATATTCGCCAAGTATCTAGCGAACTAAATCAACCTGTCGGCATTTTGCAGGATTTGCAAGGGCCCAAAATTCGATTAGGTGTATTTAAAGATGGCCCGATTACTTTAGAAAGAGGTGACAAATTTACGCTGACTAGCCGCAAAGTTGACGGAAATTCTCAAATTAGCTGCATTACTTATGACACCCTTGCTGAAGAAGTGCCAATTGGCGCAGTGATCATGCT
>JAJAZG010000504.1 GCA_026785865.1 Pseudanabaena sp. CAN_BIN31 | reverse complement strand
GGGGGGAAAAACCCAAAAACGACAAATTAAAAAAAAATAAAAATAAAAAAAAAAAAAAAATAAAAAAAATTAAAAAAACTAAAATAATTAAAAAAAAAAAAATAAAAAAAAAAAATAAAAAAATTATATTAATTTTTATAAAAAAAAAAAAAAACCAAACCGCGGGCCCCCCCGCCCCGGGGGCCCCACAGCTTTTTGGTTTTTGTTATGCGGATCTGATGAATTAAGTTAAAATGAATTTCGCATACTGCGGTTTACATATAGGCGATCGCGACTATGTCTGTACAGTTCAAAATCCATCAAGACACCATTGACCAAGTAAGTCAAAAAGCAGACATCGTTGATATCGTGTCTGAACGAGTTGTGCTACGCAAAAGTGGGGCAAATTTTCGGGGGGCTTGTCCTTTTCACAATGGCACAAACGCCACAGCACTGACGGTGAATCCCGCAAGGCAGATGTATCACTGCTTTAATTGCGAGGCATCGGGCGGTGCGGTGAAATTTTTGATGGAGATCGATAAGCGATCTTTTTCTGAGGTGGTGTTGGATTTGGCGAAACGTTACAACGTGCCGATCCAAACTGTCGAACCTGAAAAAGCTAAGGAAATCCAACGTCAAATATCCCATCGCGATCGCCTTTATGAAGTGATGGCATTGACCACGAGTTTTTATCAACATGCAGTTTATGCGCCCCAAGGTCGGGCGGCTCTAGCCTATTTGACCGAAAAGCGGCAAATGAGCAAAGATACAATCCAGAAATTTCAACTGGGTTACGCGCCTGCGGGTTGGGAAACCTTGATGGGCTATCTGGTGCAGCAAAAACAGATTCCGATCAGTTTAGTCGAACAAGCAGGTTTAATCGTTCCGCGCAAAACAGGGAATGGATTTTACGATCGCTTTCGCGATCGCCTGATGATTCCCATTCACGACACCAGAGGGCGGGTGATTGCTTTTGGTGGGCGATCGCTTGGTGATGAAGAACCCAAATATTTAAACTCACCTGAAACGGAACTCTTTAGCAAAGGGCATGTTCTGTTTGCGATGGATAAGGCGCGGGAAGCTATATCTAAATCCGATCAAGCAATTGTAGTCGAGGGATATTTCGATGCGATCGCGTTACATCAAGCGGGAATCGAACAGGCGATCGCCACAATGGGAGTTGCGCTCAATGCTGACCAAATGAAACAGTTATTGCGCTATACCGAATCAAAGAATGTAATTTTGAACTTTGATGCCGATAAAGCGGGGATCACGGCGGCGGAAAAGGCGATCGCAGGTTTTAAAGATTTGGTTTTTAATGGAACGGTGCAATTGCGGGTTTTGACGATTCCCGACGGCAAAGATGCCGATGAATATCTCAAGCAACATAGCGCTGCTGCTTATCAGGATTTGCTCAAAAATGCGCCACTATTTCTCGACTGGCAGATCGATCAAATTCTTGCAGGGCAAGACCTTAATCAAGCCGATCGCTTCCAGAAAAGTAGTCAGGCGATCGCGCAATTATTAAATAATCTGCCCGTCGATTCCTTCTTTCGCACTCACTACATCCATTCTTCGGCTCAAAAATTATCTCAGGGGAATTCTTATCTAGCACTGCGTTTAGAGCAGGATCTCCGCCGTCAATTACGAAACACGCGCTGGAATAGTAACAAGCCTGCACCTTCCCTAACGACAACAACCAACGCACTTCACATTGCCGAAACACAACTTTTGCAAATCTATCTCCATTTCCCACAGCATCGTGCTTATTTATATGATGAAATTGCCGAAGAAGAAAATATTGAATTTACGCAATCCAATCATCGCTATCTTTGGCAAGTTATCCTCAACTTGCTCCAAGAAAATAAAACTTCCCTTGCCCCAGAAGAGCCCTATCCCGATCATCTAGTTCAACAATTACAGATATTCTGTGCAGAAACAGAAGCGGTTGCTCAACAATTACAGCATCTGCTCTGGCTCGATGAAAACTCACGCATTGGTTTATTACGTCCACAGATTGTGGTGAGAACGGCGATCGCTAAAATTCAATACATCATGTGTGAGAAGCATGAAAAAGATTGGCTAGATCTATTTAAGACCAAAGATGTGATTACTAATCGAGCCTTTGGTTATGAATGCCAAACTAAGGCTGAGGAAGCAAGGCAACGTAAAGCCGAAATCCGTAAGCAGATTGAAGTTAATTATCTTGATTTGTCTGGCACTAGCACAAATGAAAAGAATGTGATTGAATTTTGATTTCAAAAGGGAACGCAAAGCATTCCCTTTTGAAATCAAAATTTTAAGTCAGGGCATCAGGATCAATACCAAGTTCGCGTAACTTTGCCGCCAGTATTTCCGCCTTTTCAGCGCTCCACAGGAGCAACTTACCAGAGCGATCGCACCAACGCAACCAATTCATTGACTGTCCTAATCGCGTTCCCGACCAAATCCCTAAAAATAATTCTAATTCTGGAATCCATACCTGTCCTTGAGCATTAGCTTCTTGGAGAACATAGTGACCATTTTGCAAACAGCGCACTTCTAAGCTTGGTACATAGGGATCGTAAATCACATAGGTAGGGACTTGCAAAATTTGTTCGTAAAAATAAAGCTTGCCATAGGGATGGGTTGCTCTGATCGAAAATTCACTACCTTCAGTTTCTGAAATAAATTCCATCACGATCGCAACAGGATCGCCTTCTAAATTAGGGGTATAACTGCGTCGCGTTATCTCCTTCCTAACGGGATAGACATTAGGTGCATAAAACCAATCAGGTGCTTTGACAATAGTTCTATTATCAATAGAGGCAACCAAACCAAAATTAGAACCAAAGAGCATTTCTGGTTGAATCAGCCCTGCTGCACCTAAAGCATCAGTGATCGCCGCCGCTAGATTTGGTTGTTGAATATTTTCCACAGGTTCATCGGGCAACAAAAAATTGGCGGGTAAAGCTTCCCAAGTAATAATTGGTTTATTTTTGATTGACGAGATTTGGAGAACCATAAAATTGACCTCAACCGCAAGGTTTAAGTAAAAAGGCTGTACTGCACGCTGCGCGTGCGGTATAGTTTTTTGGGTTTCATATTTAATTTTATTATAGTGCTGAACTATTGATTAAATTTAAGCAGCCAGCCGATCGCACCACCAGCCATCACTAACCAAGCCGAATTAAACTTAGGGAACTTGAGCAAAATCCCTAAACTAGCGATCGCTACAAGAATCGTCCAAATATCAATTAGAGTTCCGCGCCCTAACTCCCATGCTACGGCTGCCATCAAGCCAATGGATGCAGCATTCACGCCATCCAGAAAACCTGATGTCCAAGGCGATTTGCGTAATTTCGCCACAAAGGGATTAATCAAAGGCACAAGAATAAATGCTGGTAAAAATATGCCAATCGTGCCAGCGATCGCCCCTGAATTTCCTGCCACGAGATAGCCGATAAATGTGGCGGTTGTAAATAATGGACCGGGCGTAAACTGCCCGATCGCTACAGCGTCTAATAGTTGTTGTGAAGTCAGCCATTGGGTGCGATCGACAAATTCTTGCTGCACAAAAGCCAACAGTACATAGCCGCCACCATAAAGAACGGAACCAATTTTAAGGAAACTTAAAAATACGGCTGTCCAAGTTTTAGGATGGGCTTCGACCGCGATCGCCCCTAAAGGAAAAGATAAAAAGGAAAAAGGAAAAAGACTGATCGAGAGAGATTTTGAATCTTTGCGCGATGCTAAATTGCGAACTAGGCTTACGACTACACCAGCACCTAGCATGAGGGCAATTTCGTTGACTTGCATAAAATACAGGACTAGCACTAAAATTCCTGCGCTCCATGTCGCCACATTTTTTAGAGCCGATCGCCCTAATTTCCACAAGGCTTGAGCAATAATCGCCATGATTACAGGCTTGACTCCATACAGAAACCAACCAACGGCAGGAATTGTTGGATATTCCACATAGGCGATCGCCAATCCCCACACCAGCAACATCGCAGGCAAAATAAAGCAAGCCCCCGCCACCAGCATTCCCCGCCATCCTGCTTGCTCTAAACCAATATGGATTGCCAACTCTGTCGAGTTTGGACCTGGAATTAGATTGCTAATGCTTAGTAAATCCAGTAACTTCTCACGGCTCATCCATTGACGGTTTTGGACCACTTCTAATTCCATCTGAGCAATATGCGCGGCAGGGCCACCGAATGCGATCGATCCCAATTTAGTAAAAACTAATGCTATTTCCCGCAATGGAGTCTTGGTCGATAACTGATTTTCTTGAGATTGCTCGTCCAATAAAATTTCTGATTCTGGCTCTTGTTTTGTATCGTCAGGCATATTTTTTTTAATTATGT
>JAJAZG010000503.1 GCA_026785865.1 Pseudanabaena sp. CAN_BIN31 | reverse complement strand
TGCCATTACGGTTCATCATCATTAATTTGCCGTCAACGTCTAAAATTTTGAGACAGTCGGCGTTATTTTCAAAAGTGCTGCGATTAAACTCTTCACTCTCGCGGAGTCTAATTTCAGCTAGTTTGCGATCGCTGATATCTCGAACGATGCTGGAATCGCCAACAATATTTTTAGATGAGTTCATTAAGGGAGAAATGGTCACAGAGACATGTTTCTGAGTACCATCTTTGCAAAGTCGGATAGTTTCAAAATCCTCTACCCTTTCCGATCGCTTTAGGCGATCGATAATTAGTTGCTCTTCTGCCAGAAGTTCGGGCGGATAAAGCATAGAGATTGGTTGCCCAACTATTTCTGCTTGTCTATAGCCAAATATCCGCTCAGCAGCAGGATTCCAGCTAGTGATAATTCCATCTAGGGTCTTAGTAATGATGGCATCATTGGATGTCTCAACCACAGAAGCCAGTAAACGCAATGATTGATTATTGAGTCGCAACTCCAACTGGTTCATGACCAGACGGCTTAAGGCTTCAAGTTGTTGAATCTGGAGCGGAGTCAAGTCGCGGGGTTGGCGATCGATGACGCACAAAGTCCCCAAGGTAAAGTTATCAGGAGTCTTTAAAGGGATACCAGCATAAAAACGAATATTAGGGTCATTTACGACTAATGGGTTATCGGCAAAACGAGGATCTTGAGTAGCATCTGGTACATTTAAAATCTCATTAGCTGCCACTGTGTGACCGCAAAAGGAAATATCTCTCGGTGTCTCCGTTGCCTCAAGCCCCACCCGCGATTTAAACCATTGCCGATCGCGATCGACTAGCGATATCAAGGCGATCGGCGTGTTGCAAATATCGGCAGCCAGTTGTGTCAAGTCGTCATATTCTTGCTCTGGCAAGGTATCGAGAATTTGATAACGGTTTAGAGCGACAAGGCGATCGCTTTCATTGACAGGAATTTCTGGTTTTTGCATAAAATTAAGCAGATCTTCTAGATTTAAATTGTGCAGCTCTCCTAATTGACTGACAAAATCACCTCAAAGCCATATCAGGCAAGATGCCTGACCCATAAATCAAAAATGGTGCGGCGCGGGCATCTTGCCCGCTTTTCGGTAAGATTTGTCAGTCAATCAAGGTAGAAGCCTTGGCAAAGTTAGGCATAAGATTGTGTACTCTCCCCCAAAAATACACGCAAAAATTAGAAGTTATCTTTCTATATTACCCCTTATCCCCCCAGTCAGATCAAAAAGTTAAGAACGATTTAAACTCATAGCATTTTCTGAATAGTTGCAACAAGTTCTTTTAGCTTTACGGGTTTACTTAAATATTCATTTGCACCAGCAGCAAAACAGCGATCGCGATCGCCTGTCATTGCTAGAGCCGTTAGCGCGATAATTGGAATATCAGCCAAGTTAGGATCGAGGCGGATTTGTTGAATTGCTTCAATTCCGTCCATAACAGGCATTTGGATATCCATCAAAATTATGTCAGGATGATGAGCTTTTGTAAGGGCGATCGCTTCTATTCCATCTCTGGCGATGAGAAGACGATATCCTTTGGCTTCTAGATAGTCATTAATAGTATTGATATTAGATTCATTGTCTTCAGCGATCAAAATCAATGGTGATCTTGTCTGCTCTGGCTTATCTATTTCGACATTGAGATTGATTTGAGTTTGTGACTCAGATGGAGTTAGGACAATAATATTGTAGGGAATTTCAACTACAAAGCAACTACCCACGCCCAGTTCGCTAGTTAAACTGACTCTGCCTCCATGCAGATCGACGATTTGTTTGACTAGGGCTAGTCCCAAGCCTGTTCCTCCATACTTACGGCTTAGAGCGCTGTCGATTTGGATAAAGGGCTGAAACAATTTTGGGATGTTTTCGGGAGCGATACCAATTCCTGTATCAGTAATTGAGAAGCGGAGCCAAGCGCGATCATTTGGGCTTGATTGCTCTCCCCGCCGATCAACTTCTAATTTGATTTGTCCACCTTCAGGCGTGAATTTCACGGCATTATTGAGTAAATTAATCAACACTTGGCAGATACGCCGCTCATCTAATGAGATATCGGGCAAATTGGGAGCGATTTGCATCTCAATCTGGATATGTTTTTTGTGGGCTTGTTGGTTGACAAAGGTGATACTGGATTGAGCAAGCAGTGCGATCGCGGTTGAGCTATAGCTCAATTCGACCTGTCCTGCTTCAATTTTTGCCATATCGAGAATATCGTTAATTAATTCTAGTAGATGGCAACCGCTACGTTCAACGATTTGCAATGCTTTGAGCTGACGTTCATTGACTATGCCAAAGACTTCTTCTTGTAAACCTTCGGTCATCCCTAAAATCGCATTGAGAGGAGTACGCAGTTCATGGCTCATGGCTGCCAAAAATTCATCTTTGAGTCGAGTAGCACGGAGCAGTTCGGCATTAGTTTGTTCTAGTTGTTGCTCGTATTTTTTGCGATCGCTCATATCGCGGTAAAACCAAATCCGACCATAATATTTGCTGTCCCAATAAATTGGTGCTGAACAGCGATCAAAGGTACGTCCATCAATGAAACTAATTTCATCACGACTAATCTTTTTCGGATTTTCGTAAAGATGTTCAACCAGTTCTAAAAATTCGTTGGGATTGGTAAGTTGGGATAAAGCCGTTGCAAGAAGTTGGCGATCATTTCCCTCGGTGACAATCTCTTGGGGAATATGCCATTGACGGACAAATTTTTGATTATAAGTAAATACGCGACGATGTTCATCAATCACAAGAATGCCATCAAAGGATGCTTCTTGCATGACCGTTGATAAAGCATTGCTACGTTCTAGTATTGAGACGGATTGAGCTAGTTGATCGTTGGATTGCCTGAGCTGTTCGTTTACGGTTTGAAGTTGCGCTTCTGCTTGTTTGCGATCGCTAATGTCAGCAAAATATCCAACAATTTCGATAGGAATGTTCTGTGAATTTCGGATTACGCGAAGTTCAGAACGTATCCATAAATAATGCCCATTTTGATGTTGGAAGCGATATTCATAGCT
>JAJAZG010000502.1 GCA_026785865.1 Pseudanabaena sp. CAN_BIN31 | reverse complement strand
CTAAGGCTCTGACTAATTTTCCTTGTGGCTTGCCAATTTGATAGTGCAATCCGCGCAAAACATTCTTTTGCGATCGCGAATGGTTATCTTGAACAAAGCCAATATCTAGCCCTGCTTTTTCAGCAAAAGTTTGCTGATTGTAGGACTCATAAAAAAAGCCCCTGTCATCACCAAACACCTTCGGCGTAATCAGTAAAACGTCGGGAATTGCTGTAGCTTCAACTTTCATGCAAATATTGCGTGATATTACCTGTAGGATTATGTCTCAAAATCACCCACTTAATCAATTTGATAAATCGCAACTTATCGCGATCGCCCAAAATTTTTTCCCTCAATCGCAAATCACCGATATCAAGCCCTTTGGCAGTGGCAATATTAATGATACTTTTTTGGTTTCATTGCAAGGGATAGAAGCTCAGTCTTTTATTTTGCAGCGTATAAATACGAATGTATTTCGGGAGCCGAAGCTGGTGATGCGGAATATGCGAATTTATGGGGAGCATGTAAGCGATCGCCTTGCCAAGCAGCCACTAGATCGGCGTTGGGATGTGCCGCAAATATTCACAACCGCGCAAAGTCAAGACTACTGGCAAACTGAAAATGGAGAATATTGGCGATCGCTTAGTTTTATCGCAGGTTCGCAGTCTTTTGATGCGATCGTCAATACTCAGCAAGCACGAGAAGTTGGTTATGCGTTGGGGACATTCCATCATTTAACCAGTGATTTAGCTCCAGAGCGACTGGCGGATACTTTAGAAGGCTTCCATATTACGCCGCGTTATTTGCAGCAATATTTGGAAGTCTTGGCGAAGGGAAGCATTAAAAAATCGATTGAAGTTGATTATTGTCTAAAATTTGTTGGCGATCGCCATAATTTAGCGCATATTTTAGAAGATGCAAAAGCGGCTGGGAAGTTGCGATTGCGTGTCATGCATGGCGATCCGAAAGTAAATAATATTTTGTTCGATCAAAAAACTAATTTGGCAGTGAGTGTAATTGATCTCGATACGGTCAAATCAGGGTTAGTGCATTATGACATTGGTGATTGTTTGCGATCGGGTTGTAATCTGGCGGGAGAAGAGATAGAACAATGGGAAAGTGTCAGATTTGAGACAGAATTCTGTCAAGGGATTTTGCAAGGATATTTGCCGATCGCGCGATCGTTTCTCACAGATCATGACTACGCCTATATTTATGATGCGATTCGGGTAATTACTTTTGAGTTAGGCTTGCGTTTTTTTACAGATTATTTAGCAGGAAATGTCTATTTTCATGTCAAATATCCTGAGCATAATTTATGGCGATCGCTGGTTCAGTTTCGCTTAGTTGAGAGTATTGAGGCTCAAGAGTCGGTTATCAATCAAATAATTAAAGATATAAGATAGAAGCGTCTTGCGCTGCCATAAGACCCAGATAATTTTTTAAAAGTTCCGCTTCGCGGCACTTTTAAAAAATTATCTCTATCACTCAAGAGGCTGTAAACAGGCAAGGGGCTTAAGCCCCTTGTTAATGCTATTGAGAACAAAGCTGAAGAATTTCTTAATAAATCGCAAAGTATTTTTACATTATTATGAGTTGGCGTACGAGCTAGACAAAAAACCATGCCTGACAAATCAGAATCAAATTTAGAAGGAAATGAATCTTCTGGTTCGTTAGTGAAATCTGAGCCAAATCCGCGTGACGATCGCTTTAAGATTGTCGCCTTAGGTGCTTCTGCGGGTGGATTGCAAGTATTTACAGAGATTTTAAATAACTTACCAGACGATACTGGTATGGGTTTTGTGCTGATCCAGCATTTAGCGCCGCACTATGATAGTCAATTAAGTGAGATTTTACAACAGTCTACGAAGATGCCTGTCAGTGAAGCCACGGATAATATGGAGGTTCTGCCCAATGCGGTGTATGTGATTCCGCAAAATACTTTGATGACTTTAGAGAATGGCATCTTGATGCTAAGGGCGCGTGAGCTAGTTAAGGGGAAGTATATGGCAATCGATGCGTTTTTTAGCTCACTTGCAGACGATTGCGGGCATCAGGCGATCGCCGTAATTTTGTCAGGTAATAACGAAGATGGCACGGCGGGCTTAGGGGCAATTAAGGCAGCAGGGGGGATGACCTTCGCTCAAGAGCTAGGTTCGGCACAATTTCCGACCATGCCGATGATCGCGATCGCTTCGGGCTATGTGGATTTTATATTGCCGCCGATAGACATTGCGCGTGAATTAGGAAATCTTAGCGAAGACAAATTTGAATCTAACGATTCATCTAGTCTTACGAATACTTCTTACGAACTCAGCGATCGCTCAGCCGCCATCTTTACAGAGAACCCAGAAAGTGTAAAAGCTTTAGCAATTATTTTGGGAATATTGCACAATCGAATGGGCGTAGATTTCACCCATTACAAACAAGGTACGATCAGGAGAAGGCTTGCCAGACGCATGGGCTTGCTAAACATCCAAGAGTTAAGCGAGTATGCTGAATACTTGCAAGAGTATCCGCTTGAAATCGAAAAGCTTTACCATGACATTCTCATTAATGTGACTTGCTTCTTTCGCGAACCAGAGTCTTTTAACGCCCTCAGTCAAATCGTATTTCCAGAAATTTGTCAAAATAAACCTTTGAACTCACCAATTCGGATTTGGGTAGTGGGTTGTGCGTCAGGGGAAGAGGTTTATTCGATCGCAATTACTTTATTAGAGTTTTTGGACAATTTGCCTAGAAAGCATCCAATTCAAATTTTCGCCACAGATATTAGTCTAGTCGCGATCGAGAAAGCAAGAGCAGCCATCTACAGCAGCAACGCCGTGATTGATATCTCACCAGAGCGATTGCGTCGATTTTTTATACCCGTTGAAGGCGGCTATCAGATTGGTAAATTGGTGCGAAATTTGTGCGTGTTTGCGAAGCAAGACTTGGTTAGCGATCCCCCATTCTCACGGTTAGATTTGATTAGTTGTCGGAATATGCTGATTTATCTAGAACCAATTCTACAGAAAAAAGTGATTCCTACTTTTCATTACGCACTCAATCCTAATCGGTTTTTAATGTTGGGTAGTTCTGAAGGAATTAATAATGCAGAAGATTTATTCGCGATCGCCGATAAAAAGAACCGAATTTATAAAAGTAAACTCACACCATTGATAATAGGTCATCACCTTCCTATAAGCAGTCATCTAAAGACGCAGAAGAATGAGTCTTCTAGTCTGACAAAATATAGAGAACCGACATCGGACAACGATTTAGAACGGTTAGCCGATCAGATGGTAGTGAGTCGATATGCGCCTGTGGGAGTAATGATTGATGAGGATCTAGAGATTTTACAATTTCGAGGACAGACCAGTGCCTATCTAGAGCCAGCTCCCGGCAAGGCAAGTTTGAAT
>JAJAZG010000501.1 GCA_026785865.1 Pseudanabaena sp. CAN_BIN31 | reverse complement strand
GTTTCTGGGCTCAATTTTTCTAATGCAAAAGTAATTTAATTATGCTTGTAAACATTCTCGGATACCAAATCTTTGAGAGAATCCATGAAGGTTCGATCACTAATGTATATCGTGGCATCCGCCTAAAAGACAATTTGCCTGTCATTTTGAAAGTCTTGATGCCAGAATTTCCCAATTCTCAGATGATCGGTCGATACAAGCAAGAATATGAAATCACAAAAAGTTTGGCTTCGGACTTTGCGATCGCGGCTTACGAGTTTGAGCAATATCAGAATGGTTATGCGATCGTTCTAGAAGACTTCGGGGGAGAAGCCTTAGGAGTATTTCTGAAATCAAGAAAGCTAGATTTGATTGAATTCTTAGGCTTAGCGATGCAAATTTGTGATCGCGTCGGTCGCGTTCATGCCGCAAATATCATTCATAAAGATCTAAATCCATCCAATATTGTTTTCAATTCCGAAACGCGACAATTAAAACTAATCGATTTTGGCATCGCTTCGACTTTATCTAAAGAAACTTTAGTTTGCGATCGCAATGATAAGCTCGAAGGAGCTTTAGCTTATATCTCGCCAGAGCAAACTGGGCGCATAAATCGATCGCTAGATTATCGCAGCGATCTTTATTCGATGGGTGTGACTTTTTATGAAATGTTAACCGCAAGATTGCCATTTGAATCGAATGATCCGATGGAATTGATTCACTACCATTTAGCGCTAGAACCGTTAGCACCTCACGCGATCGATCCGCAAATTCCTGCGATAATCTCGCAAATCGTGATGAAGTTGATGGCGAAGACTGCTGAGGAGAGATATCAGAGTGCTTGGGGAGTCAAAGCTGATCTAGAAATATGTCTAGATCGGGCGCAATTATTTCTAGAGAATAAATCACCTGTAAATGTAAAAATCGAACCTTTTGAGTTAGCACAACTTGATATTGCCGATAAATTCTCGATTTCTGAGAAGCTTTACGGTCGAGAAATGGAAGTCGAAAGTCTGTTAACGGCTTTTTCAAGAATTGTTGATAATCAAAGCGATCGCGTCGAGATCGTCTTAGTGTCGGGATATTCTGGAATCGGCAAGACGAGATTAGTTCGAGAAATATACAAGTCAATCGATCGGGGTCGAGGCTACTTTATCTGTGGCAAATTTGATCTCTATCAACGCAATATTCCTTATTTTGCGATCGTGCGGGCTTTTCAAGATTTGATTGATCGATTGCTTGCAGAGAGCGAAGAAAGTTTGAATGAATGGAGAACTCGACTGGTTTCAGCTTTAGGCTCTAACTGCAATTTAATCGTTCGCGTGATTCCGTCATTAGAAGCGATCTTAGGCAAACAATCGGATAGTTCTACTATCGAAAATATTCCTGCGAGTGAGGCGCAAAATCGCTTTAACGTTGTTTTTCAAAATTTCGTGCGCGTTTTCGCGCAGCCAGAACATCCGCTAGTTATTTTTCTAGATGACTTGCAATGGGCGGATCTCGAATCTTTAAAATTACTGGAGTTAATTGCTAAATCTGTCGAAAAACAATCGCTGATGTTAATTGGTGCGTATCGCGACAACGAGGTCAACTCAACTCATCCCGTCATGCTAATGCTCGATAGTATTCAGCAAGCAAATATTAATATTGGTCAGATCGTTTTGTCGGATCTAAGTCTGGACGAGATCAATCAGCTTGTTGCGGATACTTTGCATTGTTCAACGAGCGATTCTCTGCATTTAGCCGAGCTAGTTCGCCAAAAGACGGGTGGCAATCCATTCTTTACAAATGAGTTTCTGAAGTCGCTTTACGATGAAAAACTGATCCGATTTGATTATCAATTACGAAGGTGGGATTGGTCGATCGCGCAGATTCAAGAGTGTGGAATTACTGACAATATCGTAGAGTTGATGGCTGAGAAGATTCAAAAGCTCGACGATCGCGCTCAAATGTTACTGCAAATCGCCACATGTATTGGCAATTATTTCGATCTTGATACTTTAGCGCTGGTATCGGAGCTATCTCGTGTAGATGTCATTCGCTCTATGATAAATGCGATCGCTGAAGGATTGGTATTGCCAATTGGTAACGTCAATCAATCGCTTTACTATGGCATTGAGATAACTGGCGAATCGACTAAAATCGCGTATAAGTTCGTTCACGATCGCATCCAACAAGCTGCATATACTTTGATTCCCGATTCAGAACGGTCAAAAATTCATTGGCAAGTCGGTAATATTATTCTCGAAAATACGCCAGTAGAGGATATTGAAGACAAGATTTTTGATATTGTCAATCAGCTTAATTTTAACTTGGACAATCTATCGACTCAGAGCGATCGCGATCGCCTTGCGCGACTAAATCTTGTTGCCAGTCAAAAAGCCAAGGCATCGGCAGCCTATAGCGCCGCACAGAGCTATGCAGAAACTGGCGCGAAATTGCTCTCATTAGGAAGTTGGCAAAGTGAATACGAGCTAACCTTATGCTTACATCACTTGGCGTTGGAGTCGGCATTTTTAAGTGGTGATTTTCTCGGTATGGAAAATTGGAGCGAGATCGTGTTAGAGCGCGGCAATTCTCTACTCGATAAAATTAAAGTCTATGAAATTCAAATTCAAGTCTTTGTTGCTAAAGGGCAAATATTTGATGCGATCGATGTCGGGATTGAGACTTTAAATTTATTAGGAATTAAATTGCCATCAAAACCTTCTCAAACGGATGTTGGTTTGGCATTAAGTGATTTTCAGGCGATTCTTTCATCACAACATACTGAGGATTTGTTAGAGCTTCCGATCATGACAGATGAGATTTCATTGGCTGCTGTCAATATCCTCTTGAGCATTGCGGCGGCGGCTTATGTATCTTCTCCAGAGTTATATATTCTATTAGTATTACAACTAGTTGAGTTATCAATTGCCAATGGAAACGCACGTGGAACTTGCTATGGATATGCTGCTTGTGGATTAATCCTTTGCGGGTTCCTAAATCAAATGGAGCTTGGCTACCAATTCGGTCAATTAGCATTACGCTTGTTAAATCAATTTGATGCGCGGGAGTTGAGAGCGAAAACAGTAGTTATCGTTAATGTGTTTATCAATCATTGGACTTGTCACTTGCGAGAGTCCTTACCGCCGTTATTAAGTTCTTATACCACTGGGGTTGAAACGGGAGATTTTGAATTTGCCGCCTACAGTCTATGCCTTTACAGTCATCATCTTTATTTTGCTGGCAAAGAATTGGGCGAACTTGAAGTAGAAATGAGAACCTTTCAAATGTTGATTGCCAAACTCAAACAGATGAACACCCTAAATCGGCTCGGTATTTTTCATCAAGCGGTCTTGAATCTATTGGGAAAATCAGAAAATCCCTGTTATTTAATTGGAGAGATTTATAACGCTGATGCGATGATACCGATCCATACTCAAGTTGGCGATCGTAATTCTATATATATGGTGTATTTTCAACAGTTAACACTATGTTATCTTTTTGAAAATTACGAACTAGCTGATGTTAATGCTTCCCAAGTGAGTTTGTGTTTAGAAGCAGCCACTGGACTTCAATCTTATTCGTTATTTTATTTTTATAGTACGCTGACAAAGTTAGCGATTTGTGCAACGCAAACTCCTACCGATCGCGAGGTAACTCAAGTGCAGATAGATGCGAATATAGAAAAGCTCGCACTTTGGGCGCATCACGCGCCTATGAACTATCTCCATAGACTTCAACTCGTAAAAGCAGAAAACTATCGAGTTTCAGGATCAGTTTTAGAAGCAATGGAAGCCTACGACCTAGCGATCGCAGGAGCCAGAGAAAATGGCTACATTCAAGAGGAGGCTCTAGCAAACGAACTAGCCGCCAAGTTTTATCGCGCCCAAAAACGTATCACGATTGCCAAAGCCTATATGAAAGAAGCGCGGTATTGCTACCAGAAATGGGGAGCCAAAGCCAAGGTAGATCATTTAGAGGCAAACTACCAAGAAATTCTCGAAGGAGCGGTATCTTATAAAGATTCGAGTAAAATTTCACTGTTGAGAAATTCAACTAGTTCGTCTTCAGGTAGCTTGGAGGCGATTGATTTGGAATCGGTGATGAGATCTTCCCATGCGATCGCCAACGAAATCGATCTAGATGCGCTTTTGACAACCTTGATGAATATCTTGATTGAAAATGCTGGAGCGCAAAGGGGCTGCTTGCTCTTGCCAGCTAATTTATCCGACTTGACTAAATGGCAGATTGAAGCGATCGTGACAGTTGATGGCGATCGCGCGATCGCGCAGTCCATTCCCCTAGATGCGACCTCACCAGACGGCGGAACGTATCTACCTATCTCATTAGTGGACTACGTTACGCGCACTCGCAAAACCCTAGTTTTAAACAACGCGACTCAAGCTGACAACTTTCAAAATGATCCTTGGATCGTGCGCCATCGATCAAAATCAATTCTATGTATGCCCTTGCTAAACCAAGCGAATCTAAGTGCAATTATTTTTTTAGAGAATAATCTCGCTACCGATGTATTTACGCCGAGGCGAATAGAAATTCTCAACTTGCTCTCGACTCAGTCGGCGATTTCGATTGGCAAATCCCGATTGCTAAAGCAGCAAGAAGAACTAAATCAATCGCTCCAAGCCGAAATATATGATCGCCAGCTTGCAGAACGATCACGCGATCGCTTAGTTGCGATCGTTCAAGCGTCAACGGATATTATTGGCATGTCATCGCCGCAGGGGAAAGTGATTTGGAATAACGCTCAGGCTAATAAATTTATCGGTCTCTCTCCCGATGCCGATCCGTCAGATTATTCGATTCCCAATTATCACCCGCAATGGGCGCTAGATATTATTCTCAATGAAGGAATTCCCTATGCGATCGCATCAGGAACGTGGTTGGGCGAGACCGCTTTATTAACTCCTGATGGAATAGAAATTCCGATTTCGCAAATGATTATCGCCCACAAGTCGGTCGATGGAGAATTAGAGTACATTTCTACAATCATGCGAGATATTAGCGAAGCCAAAAAACGCGAAGCTGAACTCAAGCGATCGGAAGTAACATTACAAAGCATAGTCGAAGGAACGGCTGCGGTTACAGGTGATGACTTTTTCCCTGCCTTAGTGAAACACATCGCCGAAGCTCTGCAAGTAAAGTATGCTTTGGTGACTCAATTGAGCGGCGATCGGCTTCAAGCACTCGCATTTTGGGCGCATGGAGCGCTCCAATCGCCGATTGTATATTTCCCAGCTTATACGCCCTGTGAGATCGCCTTGCGAAATGGCGAATACATTTGCAGTAGTTTTGTGCAGCAAATCTTTCCTGAAGATGCTGACTTGGTTATGATGCAAGCAGATAGTTATATGGGAATTTCGCTCAAAGATGCTGAAGGCAATCCTATTGGAAATCTTTGCGTTCTCGATATTAAGCCTCTACAAGATATTCCTAGAATTAGAAATATTTTAAAGGTCTTTGCGGCAAGGGCTTCAGCCGAGTTGCAACGAAAAGCCGCCAATGATGAGCTATACGAACTCAATCAAACCCTCGAAATGAGAGTGCAGAAGCGAACTATTCAATTAGAAGCCGCTAACAAAGAACTGGAATCTTTTTCTTATTCAATTTCCCACGATCTGCGAGCGCCATTGCGTGCGATCAATGGATTTTCGAGAATCCTGCAAGAGGATTATCGCGATCGCTTAGACGCTGAGGGCAATCGCTATCTTAAAATCGTGCGCGAAAATGCCAAACGCATGGGTGAATTAATCGACGATCTTTTAAACCTATCGCGCTTAAATCGCAAGGAAATGACGAGGCAATCTATCTCGGTAAATAAGTTAGTCCAGAAGTTACTTAGCAATTTTGAGTCAGAGTTAGCGTCTCGACAGATCGAATTCGTATTCGCAGATTTACCTGACTGTAAAGGCGATCGCTCGTTAATAACTCAAATCTGGATCAACCTGCTATCAAACGCGATTAAATACACCAGCAAAACCGAGAGCGCTCGCATTGAAATTGGCTGTCAAGAAACCGAAGATGAAAAAATTTACTTTGTCCGCGATAATGGAGCAGGCTTTGATATGCAGTACGCTGACAAACTTTTTGGAGTATTTCAAAGAATGCATTTAGAAAGAGACTTTGAAGGCACGGGAATCGGACTGGCGATCGCGCAACGAATCGTTCAACGTCATGGTGGGCGAATTTGGGCAGATGCGACAGTCAATCTTGGCGCGACTTTTTACTTTACTATTCCAGACCAAGGCCCTAACTAATGACCGATTTATCTTCAGAACAACCAGTATTTATCTTGTTAGTCGAGGACAATTCCGCCGATGCCGAGCTAGCAATTCGCGCCTTGCGTCGTGGCAGAATTAGCAACCAAATTGAGTTATTGCCAGATGGGGCGGAGGCTCTAGATTTTATCTTTTGTAGAGGAGAATATGCCAATCGGCTGATTAGCGATCAACCCAAAATAATTTTGCTCGATCTAAAGCTGCCAAAGGTTGGCGGGTTAGAAGTTTTGAGGCAATTAAAATCCGATCCGCGCACACAGATGATCCCGATCGTCGTACTTACATCTTCCGCCCAAGATAGCGACGTAATCGAAAGTTACAAACTTGGCGTAAATAGCTACATTGTCAAGCCAGTAGATTTCGAGCAATTCAATAAAGCCGTCGAACAATTGGGCTTTTATTGGGTGTTAATGAATCGCTCTCCACTCGCATGACGGCTTGTGCCTACCTACTTACAACAAACTAATATTCTCTTGGATAGATACAGCTGAAGCCTGAAGTGCAGCAAGTTCCTCATCTGTAAGTTGCAGTTCGATTACTTTTTCCACACCTTGTCTTCCCAACTGGACTGGTACACCCATAAATATCTCCTTTAAGCTATACTCACCTGTGAGATGAGCCGCCGCAGGAAAAATTCGATGCCGATCGCTAATTATTGCTTCCACCATCACATAGGCAGCCGCCGATGGTGCAAAATAAGCGCTCCCATTTTGCAGTAACTTCACGATTTCGGCTCCACCATTACGAGTTCTCTCCACTAATCGGGCGATCGCCTCCTGCGATAATAATTCTGTAATCGGCACACCATTCACTGTCGATAAGCGCGGTAATGGCAGCATCAAATCACCATGTCCACCCAAAACGGTGGTATAGATATCGGCAGTGGATATCCCTAATTCCATCGCAATAAAAGTTTGAAATCGCGCAGCATCTAAAACTCCAGCCATGCCAATAACCCTTTGGGGCGGTAAACCACTCACTTGCCAAGCCAGATAGGTCATCACGTCTAGAGGATTAGTGATAATCAGCAAAATTGCTTGAGGAGATAGGGCGATCGCCTTCTGCACGACATCTTTCACAATTCCCGCATTAATCCTGAGCAGGTCATTGCGACTCATCCCCTCTTTGCGCGGTAGACCTGCGGTAATCACAATTACATCTGAATCTTTGGTGTCGTTATAGTCATTAGTACCGACAATTCGGCGATCGTGATTGGAGATCGCATGGGCTTGAGCCAGATCGAGGGCAATTCCCTGCGGCTTGCCTTGGACAATATCGCATAACACGACATCTGCTAAATTTTCCTTAGCAATGCGCTGAGCTAACATCCCGCCGACATTCCCCGCCCCAATGACGGTAACTTTAGGCGATCGATAATCTTGAATTTGGGTTGGCATAGTTTGTGAAGTTTTTCAAATTATTTTAGCGCTTAAAATCCTATTGCTTATCTTAATTGCTTGATCAAGCGATCGCCCAATCACTCACGTCACCCAAAACGCGATCGTCAAATCAATCAACCAAAAGTACAATGCGATCGCCAAATCAGTCATCTAATTTAAACGACTGCGCCACTTCTTAGGATCTTGAGAGCAATGAAAGACAGCGTATACCGTTATTTTTCCCTCAAAGTATTCGTAAAAAATAGCATAGGGGAACCGTCGCACTAAAACTCTGCGGTATTTTTCATAAGCAAATACATATATTTCAGGATTTCTTTCAATGGTTTGGATAGAGGCATCGATACATCGCAAGAATTCTTCTCCTAATCCAAGTTCACGCTGCTGATACCAATCATAGGCTTCTGTAATAT
>JAJAZG010000500.1 GCA_026785865.1 Pseudanabaena sp. CAN_BIN31 | reverse complement strand
TCATAGGGAATACTCTCAATTTCTAATCTGCCACCATGGAGATCGAGCAGGCGCTTAACGATCGCCAATCCCAGCCCCGACCCTTGCTGAAGATATAACTTTTTCTCAAACTTGACATATGCACCAAAATTAGAAAGCTGTTCTGGCTCCATCCCCTGTCCGCGATCGGTGATACTCAAACAATATTTTGTATCGTCGTAACTGCCCAAAACATCGACAGTAGAACCTTCATAGGAAAATTTGAACGCATTATCAATAATTTCCTTAACAATCACATTTAAATAATGATCTGAAATTTGAATAATTGCATCTTTAATATCAATATTCAAATCAGAAACACGATTATAGTTTTCGGCAATACTTTTGGCGCAACTTGTTATTTCAATATCAACAAAAGTGGCTTTGCTATTGCGAATTTGATTCGTCCACTCTGTATTATTCTCCGTTGACTCTAGCTCAGCATATAGCAAAAACTTTCTCACCATGTCATGCATGTCTCGCCCTGCTTTACGAATTCGCTTACCCATATCGGGGACTTCGTGAGCTTGCATTGCATGATAATTTTTAACCAAAATATCCGCCAAACCCATAACTTCGATCGCAGGAAATAATAACTGATGTGGTAATGACTTAGAAATATTGCCGCGTAGGTTTTCTAACTCTTGTTTGTAATAACTATTAATTGTTTCTTGCTTCTTAAATTGCGCGGCGATCGCCCCCAATAATTCATCTCTAGTAAATGGCTTCGTCAAGTAGTCATCTGAACCTAAGTCCATACCTTGTCGGAAGTCAGTTTTATTGGACTTGGCACTAAGAAATATAAAAGGAATTGTCGTTGTCGCAGGATTATTACGAAGGGCTGTGATCACCCCATAGCCATCAATTTCAGGCATCATAATATCGCAGATAATCAAACTGGGAATATGCTGCTGCGCCATCTCTAAACCAGTCCGTCCATTATCAGCACTAATCACCAGATGCCCTTCCGCTTGGAGCATTTTAGTGGTGTTTAGCAAAACATTAGGATTATCTTCGATGAGGAGAATTTTTTTCATGGACGATTTCTCATATCTTTAATTAACATTATAGCGATCGAGTCTATTTTTTTAATTTTCTGATTTGCGGCGATCGCTATAGATATGACCATCAGAAATTGGTAAAATAACTGTAAATTCAGTACCGATATTTAACTGACTTTGCACCGATATCGAACCATTATGAATATCAACACAGTTTTTGACAATTGACAGTCCTAATCCAGTTCCAGGTAGTATTCCCACATTTTTACCGCGATGAAATGCGCTAAATAGATGCTCTAAGTCCTCTTCAGGAATGCCGATACCGCGATCAATAATTACAAAGGTTATATATTCCTGATCGATAGTAATTTTAAAATCAATTGTTTTATCCTTTGAAGAGTACTTAATTGCATTTGTGATTAGGTTAGTTAGAATTTGACGCAATAATTTCTCATCCATTTTAACGATTACAGGTGGCAAATCATTTCGTAAATGATGATTACTAATCGATATATTCGTTGATGAAATATGTAGAAACGAATTAAGAGTATATTCTTGGGCGAACGTTCTTTGCAATTGGCGCAAAATTTGATTGCAAAAACTTAAAATATCAAATTGAGTGAGATTAATTTTTGTTCTGTTAGTATTACCATTGCTTAGAAATAATACATCTTCCATAAGCTCCGTCATGTGTTTGACTTCAGATTGAATTTGATGCAATTGTTCAACCTTTTCTTCTTTAGTCCATTCGTAATATTCAAGTAATTCTGACGCACTTTGAATCGTGGTCAAAGGTGTGCGAAACTCATGGGACACGATTGATATAAAGTCAGTTTTCATCTGACTGAGTTCGCGTTCTTGTTTAAGCGATCGCGCTAATACCTCAGCAGATAATTTCAATTGCTCATTTTGCTCTTGTAGTTTCTTCTGTAATGAACATAGCCGCAGGTGGGTTTCGATTCTGGCTAATACTTCAATTAGTTGAAATGGTTTGCTAATGTAGTCCACTCCACCGACTGAGAAAGCTTCCACTTTTTCCGTGGATTCTTCTATCGAACTAATAAAAATAACTGGAATATTTTTAGTTTCTGGATTAGCTTTTAACCTCATACATACTTCGTAGCCATTCAATTCAGGCATCCGAATATCTAGTAAAATTATGTCAGGTGGTTGTTGATTGACTTGCGCCAATGCTTCCAATCCACTAGTAGCCTGTCGGACTTCATAGCCCTGCCTAACTAGCATCAATGATAATAGTTGAATGTTATAAATAGTATCGTCAACTATGAGAATAGAAGCATTACTTAAGTCTTTTTGCTTGTTAGTTTGATCTAAGTCTTGATTGGTCATAATAAATAGATTTAATGTTTTTAGTACGGTATTAAATGTCTATGCGACTATCAATAATTCTTCCTTGTCTCAATGAAATTCGTCATGGTTATCTGGAGAATATTCTCACTAATTTAGTTGCTCAAGATGGCGAAATTGAAATTATTACAGTTGTCAGTGTCAGTGATGATGGTACTGATACAGTTTTAGAAGAATATACAAAACGATATGCTCAAGTGCAAATTGTGCGATCGCTTGCCAAAAATCGCGCTCAGAGACTAAATGATGGTATTGCCATTAGTACAGGTGACATAATTTTATTACATCATCCTGCAACACTTTTGCCAGAACGCATAGTCTTGCAGTTAATCGAGCAGACTCTAGCATCTGGCAGTCAATGGGGCGCATTTCGCCATAGTTTTGATTTTACACATTGGTTACTACACTTTACATCTTGGTATTCCGACAACGTGCGCGTTAAGCAAAAAAGCTTAGTCTATCTCGATCATTGTCCGTTTATTGATCGCCAACTTTTAGCACAAATTGGCAATGTCCCCGATCTCGATATTTTTGAAGATACAGTATTAAGCGATCGCCTCCGCCAATTCTCAAAACCATTGCTAGCAAATGGGCAGGTAATCACCTCAGCCAGACGGTTTCGACAGAGAGGAATATATCGCCATGCTATCCTCAATCAGGTGCTAAAAATCTGTTATCACTTCAATATTGACCCGCGTTGGCTCAATCTTTTGTACGAACAAAAGGCTAGTATTAACGTCAAATATGACCAGTAAATTAAATAAAACCCAAGAATTGGTGGCGCTTCGCGCCGCACCATCAATTCTTGGGTCAATTAGTACATACGATCTTAGTGAGGAGTTTTTAAGGGTGATTGGTTCTCATAATTTCGGCAAAAACAAGCGATCGCCACAACAAAAATCTTGGCAATCGCCCCTACATCGTGGTTTGCATCGTGGTGGAGATATTTTATTTGCAACTTGGGTCGGACTGATTTGTGCCGTGCCACCCTGCTATATGCAGACTGATTTCCAGATGTCAGTTGAGGCAGCCGAACTAAAACTTGCTCAAGCCATAGTGCCGATCGCGCCGCGTGCAGTTAATCCCCTCACCCTTGATCTCACCGATGATTTATTAGAAAGCGATCGCCCTAATCTGCTGCAAGCGATCGACAACAGCATTCAATATATTCGCACTCCCGCCGCCGCCAAACGCTATCCTGTCGCGGGAATCAGTCAAGATTTAATGGAACGCAGTTTGGTGCGTTTTCGTCGCCTTGTGCAAGTGTCTCGCACTGCCAAAGATCTGCAGCAAGCCGTGAGTCGCGAATTTGATCTCTATCAGTCCGTGGGACGCGATGGCAATGGCAGCGTCCAGTTTACAGGCTATTACGAAGCGGTATATAAGGCGAGTCGGACTAAAACTAAGGAATTTCCATATCCGCTTTATCGGTTGCCATCTGACTTTCAGCAGTGGCGATCGCCCCATCCCACCCGCGCCATGCTCGAAGGTAGTCAGCAAATGGCAGGATTAGAAATTGCATGGTTAAGCGATCGCTTTCAAGCATTCTTAGTCCATGTCCAAGGCTCGGCAAGATTTGAATTACCCGATGGCAATTTATTAACCGTTGGCTATGCTGGCAAAACCGATCAGCCCTATCGCTCAGTCGGAGCCGAGCTGGTTCGAGATGGCAAAATGCGTCTTGAAGATGTAACGCTCCAAACCTTAATCGAGTATTTCAAAAAAAATCCCCAAGATTTAGTTATGTACCTAAATCGCAATCCTAGCTTTGTTTTTTTTCGGGAAACCAATGGTAAACCCGCAACAGGTAGCCTTGGCTTGCCAGTCATCGCCGAGCGATCGATCGCCACTGACAAAAAAATCTTCCCCTCTAGCGGTATTGCCCTTGTTCGCACCACGATCCCCTTTGAAAACCCCACCACAGGCAAGCTGGAACTGCGACAAATCCAACGCTTCGCGCTCGATCAGGATACGGGTGGCGCAATTCGCGGCGCGGGGCGAGTTGATATCTTTATGGGAACAGGCGATCGGGCTAAGCAAAGGGCTGGGCTAATCAAAGGTGACGGTGAATTATATTATCTTGTATTAAAAAAATAGCCCAATCCAAAAAGCTGTAGCGCACGCACAGCGTGCACTACAGCTTTTTGAGTTTTACAGAAAAGTACGAGAGATTGAAAGCTCAGTGTCTTCAGACCTGAGATG
>JAJAZG010000499.1 GCA_026785865.1 Pseudanabaena sp. CAN_BIN31 | reverse complement strand
TACTTATATTCTCGAAGATGGCGGTATGAAAACGATTGATCATAATCAGCTAATCTTCAAGCGCATGGTCGATCCTTACGGTTTGATGAATCCTGACAAAATGAGAGGCTGGCAATTAGGCTAATCTATACATAACTTTACAATGCGATTAACTTAGCGACTATGACTGCAAATACTTTACTCAGAGATAATCTAAATCCTGATAGCGATTCGCCACAGTCTTTACCTGCGGGTGGACAAGATCCCGATCGCTTTGATTGGCAAGAGGTCTGGTATCCCGTCTTTTATATTGAAGATTTAGATAAAACCAAACCTGCCAAATTTACTTTGTTAGAACGCGATCTAGTAATTTGGTGGGATCGGCATACGAATGCATGGAAAGCCTTTGACGATCGCTGTCCGCATCGCCTTGTACCTCTATCAGAAGGAAGAATTGCTGAAGATGGTTTATTAGAATGTCCCTATCACGGTTGGGCTTTTAAGGGTGATGGAAGTTGCGATCGCATACCGCAGCAACCCGAAGGCGGAACTGCTCATAATTCTAAACGGGCTTGTGCCTCAGCCTTACCCACCGCCGAGCGTCAAGGACTTCTATTTGTGTATGCTGGTAAGCCCGAAAATGCTCCTAATATCAAAATCCCGATTGTTGAACCTCTCGAAACCGATACTGAGAAATGGACTTTATTTGGGACTTTTCGCGACCTTCCCTATGACGCGCTCACTCTTTTAGAAAATGTCCTTGATGCCAGTCATCTGCCATTTACACATCATAAATCTGTAGGCAATCGTGCTAATGCTGCACCGATGGTTTTAGAGGTTTTGGAAACTGATAAATATGGCTTTAAAGGAACTTGGGTAGAAGGACCTAGACGAGGGAAGTTAGGACAGCAAGATACTACTTTTGTCGCTCCTTCGCTGATGTGGCATGACCTCACTTCTAAGCAATTTGGGCGGACAATGACTGTGGTATATGCCACGCCAACCCGCAAAGGCGAATGTCGCTTGTTTGCAAGATTTCCTTTTCAATTTAGTTCGGCAATTCCTAGATTCTTTATTAGCAATACGCCGCGTTGGTATTCTCATATCGGACAAAATGGAATTCTTGAAGACGATCAAATTTTCTTGCATTATCAAGAGCGCTATCTTGAGAAAGCCCTTGCTGAGTCAAAAAGCAACTATGCGAAAGCGTTCTATCTGCCAACCGAAGCCGATACCTATGTGTCTGAACTGCATAAGTGGGTCAATCGCTATGAAGCCGATCCGTTCGCAGGTAGACAGCTTGCTGCGCCTTTAGTCAAAGAGGTTCTCTTAGATCGCTATCATTCCCATACTTCTAAATGTGCGAGTTGCAGCCAAGCTCTGCGAAATGTGCGAAAGCTGAAAACTATAAGTAAGATCGTTGCGGCGATCGCATGGACATCTAGCCCCCTAATTAGTTACTTTTTTGCACCTGCTAATTTAACCCTAATTTTGCTTGGCGCTATTCCTGCGGCGATCGCGATCGCGACATGGCTAATCTGCAACAACCTAGAGCGAAAGTTTACTCACGGGCAAGAAACTCCATTACGGAATTTATAGCTGTTGCCACTTTTTTTGGGTTTTACAGCGCTTTGCGCTCTAAAATAAATGAGGTCGCTTAGCGATCTCATTTATTTTGTGTTAAAAAATCATGATTAAACTCTATGGTGGCGCGAGAAGTCGTGCATCAATCGTTCAATGGTATCTCGAAGAATTACAAGCTCCCTACGAGTTTGAATTACTCGACATGAAAGTGGGCGCACACTTACAACCTGATTTCTTAGCAATTAATCCTTTCGGCAAAGTTCCTGCGATCGCTGATGATGGCTTTCAATTATGGGAATCAGGCGCGATTTTGCTATACCTTGCCGAAAAATATGACCAATTGGAGATTTTGCAAGAAAAAGCGATCGCTTCTCAATGGGTATTATTTGCTAACTCGACACTTGGCAACGGTTTGTTTATCGCTGAAACTCGCGAAAAAGAAGCGCCACGATTGCTCAATGGCTTACAAAAAATTCTCGAAAATCAGCATTACATCACTGGTGAAAATTTCACCGTTTCAGATGTGGCAGTTGCGACGATTCTCGGCTACGCGATTATGATGCTGCAAATGTCATACGCTGACTATCCTGCGATCGACGCTTACATGAAACGAATTAGCGATCGCCCTGCCTACAAAAAAGCAATTTTAGGCATATCATAAAACCGAAAGAAGAGGTTGCAGCGCACGGCGCTGCAACCTCCTCTTGATTACACCTGCCAATTTATCCAGTCTTGAGGCTTCAAGAAAGTTGTATTCAAATCAGCTTCAGGAGTATTTGGTTCAGGATGATAGTCGTAGTCCCAACGAACGAGAGGAGGCAAGGACATCAAAATTGATTCGGTGCGCCCATTGGTTTGCAATCCGAAAATCGTGCCGCGATCGTAAACAAGATTAAATTCTACATAGCGTCCACGACGATATAGTTGCCATTGTTTTTCGCGATCGCCAAATTCCATATTGCGACGACGATTGGCGATCGGGGTATAAGCTGGCAAGAAAGAATTACCGCAGCTATTAACAAAGGCGAAAATCTCCTCCCAAGTGCGTGGCACATCACCGACTTCATCACTCATTACTTGAGCAGTTGTCGAGTCATTAGCATTTTTGTAAAGTACATCTTTACCGTCTTGATAGTCAAAGAAAATGCCACCTACGCCGCGAGTCTCACCGCGGTGCTTGAGGTAAAAGTAATCGTCACACCATTGCTTAAAGACTGGGTAGTAATGGGGATTGTGGCGATCGCAAGCAGCCTTAAGTGTAGAGTGCAAATGCTGAGCATCTTCAGCAAACCCATAGTAAGGGGTGAGGTCAAGCCCACCACCAAACCACCAAACTGAACCTGCTTCAAAATAGCGATAGTTGAGGTGAACCGTCGGTGCGTAAGGATTTTTAGGATGCAACACCATCGAAGTCCCCGTTGCATAAAATGTTTCACCTGCGACTTCAGGATGATGGCGCAAAATAGCAGGTGGCAACTGAGTGCCATACACCTCAGAAAAATTTACGCCGCCTTTATCAAAATAGTCACCATCAGTAATTACCCGCGATCGCCCGCCGCCACCTTCAGGACGTTCCCACTGATCTTGTTTAAACTCACCCTTGCCGTCTAGTTCTTCTAAACCTTGGCAGATGTTGTCTTGTAATCCCTGCATGAACTGTTTCACGCGGATTTTAGAATCAACAGGAACTTTTGGTAAAACCTTACTAGGTGCGACAGGCGCGATAGTCATAATCGTTTCGTATTAGTTTTCAGAGGGGTAATAAATACTTTACATTTAGTCTGTGATGACTAGGTGAAATGTAAAGGATTGTGTAGAAATTTATGGCGATCGCCACTCAAATAGAATCATAAAAATTTCCATAACCTTAACAAGGGGCTTAAGCCCCTTGCTTATTTAAGCTGTTTCCAAAAATAACTAATGCTAGATCTGCCAGAGCAATTTCTCACCTTACAAACACCTCGCCTTATACTTCGCAAAATCACCATCG
>JAJAZG010000498.1 GCA_026785865.1 Pseudanabaena sp. CAN_BIN31 | reverse complement strand
CTTTTACTGGTACTAACTTTTTAACTTTTGCCCAGCTCAACTCATGTATCAGTACATAGGAACAGGGAATTAGAAACAATGTCAGAATTGTCGCAAGGGCTAAACCAGAGAAAATCACAATCCCAAGGGGTTGCAAAAACTCGCCGCCATCGCCGCTACCTAGAGCTAATGGGAAAGCACCAACTACCGTCGTAATCGTCGTCATCAGAATCGGGCGTAAGCGAGTGGGCGCAGCCTGTAGCATGGCCTGAATGCGACTACATTTTTGTTCCTCTCGCAATTGGTTTGCTAGTTCCACCAGCACGATCGCATTATTTACAACAATACCAATTAGCAATATCACACCGATAACTACCATTACATTAATAGAACTATTGGTGACGTATAGTCCAACGATGCCGCCAGCTAGAGCGAGGGGAATCGTCAACATGATCACCAAGGGATCGAGCAACGAGTTGTACTGCACTGCCATTACTACAAATACTAAAAAAGAAGCAAGCAAACCTAAGACCCCAAAGGCACCAGATAGATTGTCATTGGCTTCCTTAGCGCTACTGGGTAACACCGTTACACCATCTGGCAACTTGATCGCCGCGATCGCCTGTTCTGTTTGTTTGAGCGCATCACTGAGACTCGCCCCGCGTTCTAGACTGCCGAGTACCAAATAGACCTGACGCTGATTAATCCGTTGAATTTCACTAGGAGCGCGACCCTCGCGAATTTTGGACACATCAGCGAGGCGGACAGGACGATTATTGCTGACAAATAGTGGGACTTGCTGTAATTGTGAAGCATTTTTACGCAAGGCTGGATCGAGTTGGACGCGCACATCGATCAGGCGATCGCCCCGTTGTAACTGCGTGGGAACGGAACCTGTAATTGCGGTTTGCAAAGTCGAACCGATCGCTTGGGTTGATAATCCTAACGCTTGTAAACGTTCCCAATCAGGAACGATCTGGACTTCAGGCTGACGCGCATCGGTGTCAGGACGGAAGTTAGCCCCTTTGACTTTTTCTAAGGCACTGAGAACTTCTGTTCCAGCTTGAGCTAGTAATTCAGGATTAGAACCTTGCAAAATCACATCAATATCGGTGCGTGGTACAGGAGAATTATTGACGATAATTCCTCTCACTTGCCCAGGGTTAACCCTTATCCTCACGCCTGCTAAATTTAAGCGCCCAATTTCTTGATTAACGCGACTGACAAAACCAGCGAGATCGGCATTTGGTTTGAGGGTAATTGTGCTGCCACTGCGGAGTGGATTGGAAGTAACGTTATTGCCAAAGGAACCACCGCCAATTGTGGCGAAGGAATAGGCAGTTTCAGGTTGCTTAATCAGGATTTCGTCAACTATTTTCATCACTTTCTGATTTTGAGCGAGGGTTGTACCTGCGGGAAATTGAGCATTGAGGTTGACATCTCCCGTTTTGACTTGGGGAATGATTTCTTGGGGAAGCTGTCGTCCCATGAGGAAGCCAGTGCCACCGAGCACGACGAAAAGACCAATTACAACCAACAGGCGATACCGTACAATCCTTGTTAAAAATCCTGCATAGCCAAGGGTCGCCGACGCAAAACGACGCTCAAATCCACGCATAAACCAAGTTTCATTTAAACGGCTCGACCAAGGAATGGCTAATAGTCGTGAAGCTAGCATTGGTACTACTGTTACCGCGATCGCGATCGACGCTAATACAGCAAAGCTAATGGTGAGAATGAGTTGATTGAATAATAGCGATAGAAATCCGCCCAGCAATAAGAATGGAAAGATAACGACGAGGTTGGTGCTAGTAGAAGCGATTAGTGCTGATTCAATTTCGGTGCTGCTTGCCTGTGATTGATCAATAATCTCGTTAAAATCAGGATTACCACCTTTCTGTTTGCGAATTTTCTCAATACCGATCGTGATATTTTCCAACATCACAATTGAGTTATCCACAACGATTCCCACGCCCAACGCAAGTCCACCAAGACTAAATAGGTTTAGAGAAAATCCAAAAATACCCATGCAAATGATCGCGGCTAGGGTCGCTAAAGGAATGGCAAGCGTAATGATTAAAGTCTGCCGTAAGGAACCGAGAAATAGAAATACAGCGATCGCCGCCAAGCCTGCACCAAAAATTCCTGAAGACGTAACATTCGCCACAGAAGCTCTGATTAGCTTTGACTCATCAAGGGTTGCAGTTAATTCGGCATCACTGGGAATTAAACTATTGGATTGTAGCGTTTGAATCTTTGCCTTAACGCGATCGATCACTTCAATGGTATTTGCATCGGGCTGTTTGGTTACTAATAACCGCACGGCTTCTTGGCCATTCAATGTCGTAAAAATACGTTGTTCTTCAGAACCATCGATAATGTCGGCAAAGTCTCGTAAATAGACCTGTTTTGGTGCGGTTGCTGTATTGGTGTTAGAACTGCTATTTGAACTGCTATTTGAACTGTTACTAGAACTGCTATTTGAACTAGTATTAGGACTTCTCGCAATAAAAGATAATCCTTCTAGTTCATTAACATTGCTAAACTTACCGATCGCACGGGTCAGGGGTTCCACTGCTCCATCACGCAATCTTCCACCCGATACATCGACATTACGATCGCGCAAGGTATTGAGAACATCACTAATATTTACACCTACGGACTGCAACCGTTGGAGATCGAGATTGACCTGTATTTCTTCTCTGACACCGCCAACCACATCAACACCCGCTACACCAGGCACGATCGATAGTTCTCGTGATAGTTCCTGATCCGCAAATAGCCGTAAATCTGATAGCGATCGCGAAGGTGATGTTAGCGCAAACTCATAAATCGGAAACTGGGATGGATCAAATTTAAAGATCCGCGCATCTTCGATCTCGTCTGGTAACTGACTACGCCCACGGTTAAAACTAGCGACAGTATCATTGAGAGCTTGATCGACATCACTACCTGCTTCAAAAAACAAATCAACCCGCACTTGACCTTCGCGAGTGCGTGAGAAAAGCTGTTTTACGCCTTCTGTCAAGGCGAGGGCTTCTTCTAAAGGCTTAGTTACTTCGGTAATTGCCACTTCTGGGGTAATGCCCGGAATATTTACTTGGACACCAATGCGCGGATAGACAATGGACGGCAGTAAATCCACTTGTAAACGGCTGATATAGAAGGCTCCCATCACAAAGATGGCAAGCGTTAACATCAAAGTCCCAATATGGCGACGAATCGCGATCGCACTGATACTAAATCCTGTCGGCTTCGGAGTAGGGGAATTCATAAATTATCTCTGGATGATTTTAAAATTATTAGTAGGGGTTTAGCATTTGCGCCAACATATCTCAACTCATCACTGAAATCTCACTTCGCAAATGCTAAATCCTCTTTGCCTTAAACGATAAATTGTCCCTGCATCCTTGTTTGGGCGAAGCATTCCCAAACAAGGATGTCTTAGAATTTATAAGTATCGGTGGGAATGCTTCGCCCCTACGAATATCAACTCTTATTTCGATTCCGAGATCGCGCTCAGCTTGACAGCATCACCATCCTGTAACTTACCGCCACTCCTGACTACGATGCGATCGCCTTCTTTTAAACCAGAGAGAATTATAACTTTGCCATCACGGCGATCGCCAAACGTAACTTTACGGGCTAACACTTTTGGTTCTTTCGGATCACCTGTGATCACAAAAACCGTCCCAGTTTTTGGTTTACCTTTGTCACTGGCATTAGCATTAGATTTTGGATCTGTTTTCGGCTTTGACTGTTGAGTATTCGCGGCATCTTTTGGCGGTTGTATTGGTCGTCCTGCTGCTTCTAGAGCAGTTTCTGCGATCGCAATTTGACGCTCTTGCTTACCTGAAAACTGCACTCTAGCCAACTGACCGCTACCAAGCTTATTATCGCGATTTGGAACCACTACTTCCACAGGAATCAATCGTGCGACAGGATCAGCGACTGGCGAAATCCGTCTAACTGTTCCTGTAAACTTTTGATTTGGGAAAGTATCAAAGCGAACATCTACTGATTGATTCAAACGCACTTTGCTAATTTCTAATTCTGAAATCTGCACAATCACCTTAACTTGACTAAAATCTCCCAGTTTCACAACGTCATTACCCGCAAATAGAAGATTTCCAGTTTCACTAATGCGCTCTAGGACAACGCCACTAATCGGCGCGGTAATCGTGGTGTAGGATTGACGCTCCTGCTCTCTTAATTTGATCGCTTCCTGCGCTAAAACTCGCTGCGAACTTGCGCCCACTGTTTGTTCTTGTAAATTAACTTGCTGCTCTGCTGATCGCAATGATTGCTCAGCCGATCGCGCTACCGTAGTTGCATTTTCTGCCGATTGAGAAGTAACTGCTCCTTCTTTAACCAATTGGATGAAACGGTTAGCATCGGCTTGTGCTTGCTTATATTGCAGTCTTGCGCGTTCTACTTGAGCGCGAGCATTGCCTACACCCGCATTAGCTTGAGAGACTTCTGCTTCTCTTGCTGCAACTTCTGCTTCGGCTTGCAGCACAGTTGCTGATAGAACTGCATCGTCCAATTGGGCGATCGCTTGTCCATTTTCAACGCGATCGCCTACATCCACATTTAAATCTAGCAAGCGTCCTTCCAGACGCGATTTCACCGACACTTCTCTTATTGGTGCAGTCGTACCAGTATATTCATTTTCACCTTCAGGAGCCTCTAAAGTTGCGATCGCTACATCTACGTTGATCGCTGGCTTTTGTCTCTGTACTTGAGCTTGAGATGCATCTTTGCTGTTTTGAGAACTGCAACCCGCAGTTACACCTGTTAAGCTAGCGATCGTTGCTAATATCAAAAAAGCTTTCATAAAGGTGGATACAGCTAGTTTTGTTTTTCTAAAGTTATTCTAAGCGATGTTAATTTACTTTGCATGAGATTTTCAAGATAAATCTTTTGGTTAAGTATTATCGAAAGCAATCTTTCGGCATACAGTCTGATATATTCTTTTGCTTTTTCGCTAATATCTTCCATTATCTTGTTATCTTTAAATTATGAGTTCTATCTATTTAAAATAACGATCAAGCAAATATTCAATAAGCCTTACTAATAGCGTCTTGAATCTCGTCTAGGCTAACGTCTGCTTGATCTGACTTTGCGTAGATGAGCAAGACTAATTCAGGTGAAGCCACTTAATAGATAACGCGATAACCACCGCTTTTTCCTGTGGGAATATCACTATTTTTGGCGCGAACTTTAAAAATATCGAACTTCGATCATGAGTTTATGCTGTAGTGTCTTCCCAAAGTTGTGACACTAGGAATGTTTGTCCTGCGGCG
>JAJAZG010000497.1 GCA_026785865.1 Pseudanabaena sp. CAN_BIN31 | reverse complement strand
GCCCGCGCCTGTACACTATATCATATTTGGTTTTCAAGGTACATTTGCGCGAACCACAAGAATTATAGCAGATTCGCCACTCTTGAAGCAGAAAAATCTCTACAACCAAGCATAACAAACCTATATACATCAACAAATCCAAGACCTGCGCGAACCGAAATAGCCACGCGATCGCCTCCAAAAATATACCAGCTAACACTTCCAACACCAAAAAATGTAGACCCATCAAATAAACACCCTCACACTCGCGCAGACCGTGAACCAAACTAGGCAAAAAATATCGTCGTATCGAGAACTTGCTCACCGCCAATACGCTCTACCTTCGGCTGACAGCAACCACAAAGAAAATAGAAACGAATACTATCCTCACTTGGCTTAATCAACTTACTCAAACGCGATCGCAATTTGGCATATTGAGCATCAGTGAGATCGCACTCAAACACACTAAACTGCATCCATTGACCATAAGATTTCAGAATCTTATGGATTTTAGTACGGCGATTATCTTCAGAAATATCGTAGGAAATGACCACAAACATAGCTTACTTCATAACCAAAGGTGGATACTTATCAGTCTCATCCATGAGATACTTCGCCAGCAACCTTGCTTGAAGCTCAAAAGCCTCCTGATAACTACACTTACGACCCATCACAGGATGCTTAAATTCTGATTGTTTCTTCTGCTCATATAACGTCAAAAACTTTTTCCTCGCCTCAACAGAAAGAGAAATTGCCTTGCTGAGTGGTTCAGCCACAAAATCTTGCGGCACAATCTCCTTGCGATTGATTGCCGATAGCACCATCGCATCCACAATCAAAGGGCGAAACTCTTCCATTAGGTCAAGCGCTAGACTAGGACGACCATAGCGCTCAGTATGTAGGTAGCCAAGATAGGGATCAAAACCGACAATATTCAGAGCGCCTTGCACATCGTGACGCAATAACGAATAGCCAAAACTCAACATCGCATTGACAGGATCGAGCGGCGGACGACGGTTGCGAGTTGTGAATGTAAATCCAGTCGCCCTAATCAACTTCGGGAAAGCTCGCCAATATACAGCGCTGCCATGTCCTTCCACACCTCGCAAACTCGCGATCGCATTGTGATTCACAAGCGAAGCGATCGCCATTTCCAAAGCATCAATCGCTTTCTGTAAATCATTATCAGGATAATCGCGCATATGTCGCATCAACGAAGCCCGATAATTCTTCAACTTACCACGCACAAACCCTTGCACCATATGGATCGCTTTCGGAGATTCGTCTGCTGCGGCCCATTGCGATCGCCTTACAAAAATATTTTTAGTTAACTCAGGCTCCAAACGACCAAGAAAGCGCCCTGTTCCTGTCATAAACGACATTGGGATTTTGCGCTCTAGCAACTCAATCACCGCCGCAGGTGAAATCGTAGCGCGACCAAGAATAACCAAACCATCGATCTTGATTAGTGGAATATCCAAAATAGATTTTTTGTCAGCCTTCACCGTCAAGCGCTCATCAGTCTTACCAATAAACGAATCATCTTGATTTACATAAACTGTTCCCATATCTTTTAAGCTCCTTCTTTATATTTGCTAACTTTCTCTTTTGCCTGTGGCACACATTGCGTAAACAGACTGCAACCTTTACAACGATTACCATAAACCGCAGGGGGCATCTTCCCTGTCTCCATCATGCTTGATATATCCGCAATCATCGCGATCGCCTCTTTTCGCAGTTCATCCGTAATCTCAACATCTTGCCTCTGATGCGTTTGAGCATAATAAACATAACCCTTAGTAATAGTTTTACCAGTCATCTCCTCCAAACAAAGCGCCTGCGCCACCACCTGCATCGCATCATTATCCCATTCTCCTTTATGACCACGCTTATATTCAATTGGAAAAAGACTGCCATCAATCTCTTCAATCAAATCTGATTTGCCAATCAAGCCATACTTTTCAGACCGTAACCAGATCGCCCGAATCTGCCATGTCTCCTCTCGTTGATTTTCACCAACCGTATGCACACGCTGATGTAAATCCGTTCCTTCAATCGTGTAGTGATTTTCCACAAACTCCCCCGCGCAAAACATTCGCCAGCAGCGATGAGGGCAGTAGGCATATTGATTTAAAGCTGCGATCGCGATTGGTTCATTCATAGTCTTTTCGCCATTCCCATTCCCATCGTAGTTTTGCGCCCAATTCCTGCAAACATCGCAAAATCAGCAAGTGCATTAATCTGCTTCACAACTTCTGGCGCTACATCACCAAGAATCCGATAGCCAACTTCACCGATACAGCCGATAAAATGATGTTTGTCATAATTAGCAACTACTTCAGTGCGGATATCAAAGCGACTAGGAAAGATAGATTCAAGAATCTCATGATTAATCTGCATCTCGCTATAAGTATTCCAGCGATCGCATAAACTCTTAAACACATTGTCACGAGTCGGCAATGGAGAATCGTATTTGCCTTGTCGGAAGGCGGTGGGCGTGGCTAGGTGAAAAGTGATATTGCGATCGCAGTCTGAGGCGCGATCGTAAATTTGTTGATAAGTCACAAAGTTTGTCCAAGGTTGGCTAGATTGCGGTGTACCGAGAATACTGGTGATATATAAGTCGGCAGAACCAAGATGAAATAGGCGATCGGGGTTGAGATTTAGCCAAAGTCCTGTCAGCTTGCTAAATAGAACTTCATCAAGTAAGGTAATCCGCCACCAGCAAGGAGTTGAGGATTGGATCTCGCGTTTGTAGTCCCAAGATAGGCTTTTAGCTGTTAGCTGTTGACTGTTAGCTCTTTTTAGTTGTGGTTTTTGAAAGCTATTTTCGGGGCTAAAAGCTAGTCGCTGAATCGGACTCAACCCAAAGCCTTTATTAGCCTTTTCACCATGTAAGCGATCGCCCAACTCTTGATCGACCGAACTCACCAATGTTAAAAATAATGCGTGAATATGCCGCCCTGTCAGATATTCAGGATAAATCGGTGTTTTCGGTATAAAGTTAACAACAAGACTATGTGGCATAATTTAATCCTTAAATAATTAATCAACAAAAAACTATGGATGACTTAACTGAAAAAATGCTGGCAAGTTCAACTATTGACGATCCAGTTGAGACTCGCCAACTTTACATAGATATGGAAGCTAGTCTCCCGATCGACGTTTGTTTTGCAGGAACCAGCATCAAGCCTTTGCAGCAGCAGTTGTCCCATCTAGAAATAACTAAAAATAAAATTTTTACAATTGAAAAGCTTCTTTATTTGGGAGATCAAGGAGGAATTCTTTGTAATATTTCCTCGCCTGAGGACGATCAACAAGCAATGATTTCTATTACTCATCTCAAGGTTGATTTGGATCATCCTCTTGCCGATAGAATTAATTTCTATCAGAAAAAGCGCACTTTAGCTTTAGCGATCGCAAATAGTGGCACAAGGCGTGCTGCGGCTAAACCAAAGCGCAAGAAACGAGGTTTTGGAGGTTAGTCAAGTAAGCCCGATCGCGCTAAAATTCGATCCGACCAAATCTTTGCTTGTTCGGCAACTTCCATCCGTTGCACTGGATCTGCCCAGATTTTTGTCCATCGCAATTGCCACAATGCAAGCTGTAGTTGTAATTCCACCAGTTCAACTGTTGTATCAATATCAGTATCCATAGCCGTCCATTCGATAAAAAACTTGCTTTCTCTTATTAAGTATTCAATGGTATTTTGGCTGATTGCCTTACCTGTCAGCGTTTTGATTCGAGCTAGATTTGCTGATAGCCCACCTAAGCGATCAGGAAGTAGATCACTTAAATACCTCTCTCTTAATGCATTCCAATCTTTCATAGGTTACTCAATAGATTTTTGGCAATCTCTTCAATTTTTGTACGAACGTCTGGAATTAGAACCTCTAGAGTTCTATTGCCTTGTTTGGGGCGAATATTAATTAGAGATTCATAGGTTACTTCTTGAGCGTCTGGATACCAATCGGCTCCCCAGATATTTTGTTGCTCACTACCATCTTCTAGCAGAATACTCTCACAGTCAGCATGAAATTCACCACCACCTGCCAATATTTCGCGTTCAATATCAACGGCTAACTTGATGTATTCACCAAGTTCTTGCTGCATTTCATCAATTTGCTCTTGAGTAGCGCGATCGCAAATTAAATAAATCATGTTTTGCTCCTATGGTTTGTTAATTGGGGATCTTGAAAGGCGATCGCAAAGTTCTTAAACGGTAGTCGTAGATTTCCAATAGATAAGTCAGTTTTCACAACTCTACATCCTCATAAATTTCTGAAAGCGCGATCGCCAAATCAATCGACTGTAAATACAAATTGTCGGCATTACCCAAAGACTGCACTAACCAACCACCATCGTCATCCCTGCGATAAAGGTCTACTTTTACCTCGGATTGCGAAACTAGAACGTACTCTTGCAAAGACTCTAGTTTCTGATAGTTAAAAAGCTTCTCTCGCCGATCTAACAAAGCTGTTGAGGGGGACAAAACTTCAATTAATAGACAGGGTTTCTGTTTAATGTAAGGATCGCTGTCTGTGCGATCGCATACTACCATCACATCAGGATAGTAAGTCGCATTATCTGCGGCAGCGATCGTTAATTTCATATCTGAAGAAAAGACACGACAAGGTTTGCCGCGTAGATGATTCCAAATTCTTGAGAAAAGACCACCAACAATCAAATTATGGTCTTCACTAGCCCCTGCCATTGCAAAAGCCTCTCCATTAAAAAACTCATGCTTTGTGGGGCTTGCTTGTTCGTAGGTAAGATATTCTTCGTAGGTTAGGTCTGGCTGTCTAGCAAACATTGTTAATACCTCTTTTTTCCATCGTCACTTCTACCAAAATTCGCATTACAGTCTCAAAATCATTGGGAACGCGATATAAATTCAGGTCTTGTTGAATCAATTTAGTTTGTCGATGCAATAATCCAAATTGCCAGACTGAGCCTGTGGTGACAGCACCAAATAGGCGATCGCTTGCTGGTGTGTTTTCCCATTGATCAAGGGCAATTAGTTGGGTAATCAGTTGATTCACGCCACCCTCTAGGTTTTCTCCTTTAGCAAAACTGATTATTGAGAAGTTGGGAGATTCGATGAAGTAGTTAATGATGCCTTGCAAGCGATCGCTGACTTTAATTTTGTATTCGATTCTGATTTGTGTATGGGTATAGCAAATCAAATCTCTGATAATGGGTGCAACTAAAAACTCGCGCTTTGTACGATCGCTGTCAAGATTCAGACAGGGCAGAATCTCTTGAATTTGTTCTTGGGTTTGCTGAATATAATTTAGCTCTCCTTTGTATTTAGGAAGTTGTAACGATTGGCTCTCAAAGTTGTAGCCGAATTCTTGAGCTAAGTTTTGGGCTGGGATCTTGAGGTCAAAGCTACGACTAAATGTATCTTCTGGCTCTAAAGTTTGACTCATCTTTTTTCTGTTGTGTGTTTAAAGTTAGCGACCGTGCCATTTTTCGTCGGTAATGTGTTAGTTCCGTACAGACAAACTACGGGTGTCATGGGTATCCCTTCGATGGGTTTGGATTGATGATCGTTGTCGCCGTGAGCGCCGTAATACCAAATTGTGTTGATGTTAAGCTGCATCTCTTGTGGGTTTACTTCTTGGACATCGTTGTATCCAGATTCGTAGCCTCTAATGACAACAGGTGTGTCAGGTGGAAATTTTGAGAGTTGTTCGATTAGTTCTTGAGTAGTCATAGTTATTTACCTCAAATTAAGCAATCCAAAAGTTTTCTTCATCCATTAAACGGATATTAACACCAGACATTGCAGCCGTTAAAATCCCTGAAAGGGCTGGTAGAAATGCGTATTCTTTCTCGACATCATCGCATTTAACTGTGATTGGATAAGCTGTAATTCGCATTTTCCTTAGCTTGTAATAAGCGACAGCACTGGCTATAGGACAAATAATTACTCCTGAAATCAAAGTTTTCTCAAGAGGTTTTAACAAGTCTGTTGGAGCGATCGCGCCATTTTGCATTCGTTGGATTTTGTAATTTTTAAGAACGATTAACTTGTTAATCTGAGTATTGAGAAAATCTTGTCTTGAACCATGAAATCGCCAACTAAAGCTAATTGTGTAAGGTGGATCGGCTCGTGATGCGAGTTCGATTTCTGCACCTCTAGCAAAAAATTCATAATGCCTTAGCAAGTGAATGGGATCGAGTTCTGTTTCTTCGGAATAGTCTAGAATCAAACCCTTGGGATCGCTTATCCCTAGGTTCTCAAATAGACTTTCTCGAAACTGAAAAAGTGGCGCATAACTAGCACTAAAGCAAGTAGCAAAATCTTTAAGCTCATCAGCAACTTCTCGATCTTCTTTAAAAAGTTTTTCGTAGTCACTTAAACCCGTTCGTTTTGCCTTGAGTTCATCAGCTTCTTCAGGATATTTTGCTTGGAGAAAAGCTCTAACAAGTTCATAAGATTTACCTTTCAAGAATTTAAGAGGATTTTCTGCAAAATCTTTTGGCTTAGATCGTGACACGGATTCTGCTGCTTGTAAGGATCTCATCCTGCGTTGATAGTAGCCCCAATCTCTGCGACCTCCTAAAGTAACTTTGAGGATGTTGTAAAGCTTGGGAATGAAATCCGCTTGAGGTAGCTTTTCCATCATATCGCTTAAAACTAGCAGAGGCTTAGCAATCTCTAGAAATGCTTCAGACTGCCAATAAATTTTTAAGAATGGCTTATCCAGACATGGTAGCTCTTCTAGTTTTTGCCTTAATGCAACCCGTCCGCCATCACAATTTAGATCTTCAATTCCCTGTTCCCAAGCGAGTTCAGAAAGATAAGCGATCGCCTCAGATGGAATAGTGGTTTCTACTTTACCAAGAACGCGCCCAACTCGTCCGATCCTTTGCCAAAATGCAGCGCGATCGCGGGCTGTAAAAATCATCCAATCTAGATTTTGACGGGTAGAATCGGGGCTTCGCTCAAAGTTAAAGCCGACATCAACGGTACTAGTCGCTAAAATTATTGGCTGTTGTGCGGCTTGTTTACGATCGCCTTTTGGGGTTGAGCCTGTTATCCTGCCAATATTGTTGCCGAGTCCCTTTAAATAGAGGCGATCAGCTAAACGGTTGATGTGATCTTTAGAATCGAGAATAATTGCACCATTGCGATCTGGATGCTTTTCAAAACGCTGTGCAACGTCATGAGCGATTTCATCTAAAAGTAAATCGCGATCGCTTTGAGGTTTAATTTCTAAACTCACCGATGTTTGCGAGGGAACCATGTGATCGGTTGTTGATTCGCCATCAACTTCTGCAATCTTGACACCCTGTGATTGAAGTTCTGATAGAGCAGCTTTGCAGCTTGCATCTGGTGTAGCAGTTAGTAGAACAATCTTTCTATTATTTTCAAAAAATCCAAAGACTTTTGAAAAAGCAAGATAGAAAAACAAGCTTACAAGCTGCTTGGCATCGTAAAGATGGAACTCATCAAAAATAACTGTTGCAAATTGATTGTAAAAAGAGCTGGCGATATTGACTCGATCAAGTCTGTTGTATGCGAAGAAAGTCGCATAGTAAAATAAATCAGGGTTCGTGATTAAAAGAATAGGGCGATGTTCTTCTAGTTCTGGGAAAAGGATCGCAGGATTGCGGAGTAAGTTGTAAATCTTCTCCCCAGATCGAGAACCAACCCGATCATTTGACCATTGGCGTACTTCCTTAGCAGATGCCGCGATTACAAAATGATTGAGATTTGCATCTTTCACAAATTGCTTGGCTGCTTCAGTTTGCTGTTCAACAAGGGCATTTGTCGGCGCGATATAAATTGCACTGCGATCGCGATTATGCAACAACACAGATAAACCCGCTTTGGTTTTGCCCGTCCCTGTAGGAGCAAGATCCATGATGATGTCATGATCGCGAGATTTTTCAAACACATCGACCTGATGTTGCAATGTATGTCCCAAAAATTTTAAATCTTCGGGCGGTTCACAACTAGCAATACTTTTAGGTTCAAGTTCGATAGAAATTGATTGAGACATTTTAAGCACTCCCTCCCAAAAAAGAAGAATTTGCAGGAATTATATAATCACCCATTCGCCACGCTGCCCCCTGAAAAACAGCGTTTTTAATTAGCGAAACTGGCGGAATCGAGAGCAGATCAAAGGATAAAAGTGCAAGATTTTGAGGTATATCGGCTGTGTTTAACAGTCCATGATAAGAATGCTCACCATCTGGCAAATAGCTAATTGCGTATTCATCAATGATGCGAACTCTCACTTTGCTCATAAACTTTCCAACACGAATATATTCTGGCAACTCGCGATCGCCCAAAATTAACGTATGAAAGCAGTTGCCGCGATCAATTAAACGCAGTTTTCCAGTTTGAGGGAAGTTACTAGGTCTAAAAGTGCTGGGCTTTTCTCCTCTTCTCACCGCGTGAATATCTTGACGACTCGTAGCAACACGATTATTTGTCATTGCGTACCAATAGGAATCAGAAAGAGCATTGAAACGCTCAAATCGATATTTGACATTTCCATCGGCTGACCATGCTGGCAAGACATAACACTCATGGGCTAAAGGGGTTAAGTCTTCGCGATAAGTGGGTTTTCCTGTACTGGTTCCCGTCAAGCGATAGGGCGATCGCGCCCAGCCTAATGCATAAGCAAGGGCATAATTACCAATCACGCCTTCTGTGTAGTAGCAGTCAGAGAGTTCTCTAGAAGCAAAAAATATCGGTTCGGCACACCATAACTCGATGAGTCTAGCTTTCTGAAAGTTAATCGCAGGAGATTCTGTTTTAGTGAGCAAGTTTAGCTGTTCATTTTGATTTCGAGGCATGGGTTAGCCTCCTGCTTCAGTATCTTTAGGCTTGTTCTTGTTTTTACCCTTTTTCGATTCCGCAGGAGCATGGCGAAATGGCTCGTATGAAGCATCAAGACGTTTTAGGAATGTTTCGCGCTCATCTTCCGACCAGTTGCGATCGACATCGGCAATTAATTCAGTTACTTCTGCATCAGATAGTTTCACAGAAACACCTCGCTTATTTGTCCAGTTGGAAATAACTTGTTTGGTGGCATCAGCGATCGCTTGTTGCTCAAAGGGATGTTCGAGAGCTTTGCCAGAAGCGGTAAAAGTATCATGAACGGATTGCACTAACTCTAGAGAACTAGGCAACTCAGCAATACCACCAAACACACCAAGAATCTGATTTTCCATGCGTCCAACACGACTAGAAACAGCACCGTAGCGACTGGTTAACAAGACGTTGCCAACAATGTAGCGCAACTCATCCGCCGTGACATCTTTGAGCGTGACTACATCTAGAAAATGCACACTAGGCTTAATGTATTCACTGGTATTCAAGGCAGTAGAAGCATTTCCCTTCTCATCGCGCATCGTGCCAGTTTCAAAGATGGCGTTGATTGTGCGATCGCCTATTAAATTGGAAGCTGGAAGCAAGCTAAAAGCATCTTCTGTCCAAACGCGGCTTTTTTGCGCTCCACCGCCACCAGCAGCAAATCCGTATAAGAAGCAATCCACGCACATCTCACAAGGAGCATTTGTATTTAAAGCGCAGAATGTACCATCCTTGCTTGGATATAAAAGAGACTCAGCCCGAAGAAATTCCCGACCTTTACGACGTTCAGGCGCGACTTGTTTGCGCTTAGTCATCACAAGACGCTGAATAACATTGGTGTCATTTTCTCCCGCTTGCACGAACTCGCGACAAATTGGTTCCCCCGTGCCTTCTGTACGGAAAATTGTCTCAGATAGGGTAGTTCTCAAAACGACTAAGCTAATAGTCCGACCTTTTGGGAAGTTCTCGTAAGTTGGAGCGAGGAATTTAGAAAGTTTTTCAATAGACATAGAAATCTCCTTTATACAATTTTTTGATTGTTTTCGTTCTCAGTTTTGGCTCGTTGGATGCGCCTAGCTTCTTCTAAGAAGAAAAGATAGGCAGCCTCTAGCGTCTTCTGATCGGCTAGAAACTTCTCAGGTTTGGATTGATAGACATCCTCATAGAGCGATCGCAACACAGCATAGTAATTCTTGATTTGTTCAAACTTTGTATTACCAACACCATGCTCACGAATGCGATCGAGGCGTGTATGGTAACTCTGCACAAGTGCGCCAAAAACCACATCTAGAGGCATATGTGATTTCAATCCGCGAATAGCAGACACCATTGCCGCAAAAGGTTCAATTGATGAGGTTCGCTCGTAGGAACTACCCCATATCTTTGCTTCTGCGGCAAGTAATGTTGCTTCTTTGAGATAAACCGTCAAAGTGTTATTTTGTTCAGGCATAAGGCTCTCCAATAAAATATATAAAGGTTCACGAATTCGACTCCAGTTAGTCGCCAAATTAGGCTTATCCTGTTCTCGCAAAATCCATCGCAGCAGCACATAGTAAAGACTAAATGGCTGTGTTGTAGCACGAGCTAAGTCATAAAAACAGTCGTCAAGTTTATTCAGACTTGCAACAGCTAAGGCTAATTTCCCTAGACATCTCAAGCGATCGCGTATTTCTAAAGCCTCCTCATAGGTATAATTTCCTGACCCAAGCAAGCCAGAAAATGAACTGGGAATTCCTTCCACTCTTCCAAATCCATCGTGCATGGTTTCCACTTGCATACCAGAGCTAAGAATAAAAGGAAATCCAAAATCTGGGGCTAAGGATATTTCTAGAGCCAATCTTAATGATTTGATTAAGGCTAGAGATGCATTTGTGTCACCAGCAGTTAGCGGTAAAACTACATTCGCATGAACAAAATCAGGACGCTTGGGGAAAGCAAAACCAACTACTTTATTCGATTGAAAATGGATCACATTGTCGCGATAAAGTTGAAGTTGATCGACACTAACCGTTCCTCCATCGCCATTTGTATTTGCTTTATCTTCTAACCAATCTCTCCAAATCCTAAGCAATTCAGGACATGAGCCTTTTGGCAATGATAGATGTAGATAATATGGGGGATCTTTTTTGACCGCAGGAAAACAAGCCCCAACAGTCATAAGTTGATAGCCTAGAGAAGTCATAGGATCGGCTTGTCTTCTCGGATCGCCATTCATTCCTGCTGGTAATCGGTTAGAAAAAACTTGAACCTTAGTACCAATAGGCATCGAAGCCACATCTTCAGTTTCTCCATAGGTAGCACCTAGAGAACATCTTTGTCTCGGATTCGCATTTATATAAGCTTCAAGCTCTTCACTACCTTTTAAGATACTGGTCATTTGCCAGTTAAGAGTTCGATTGACTGCATCAATAATTTCTTCTGATACATCAGAACCTTTTTGATCTTGCAAGCTATTTTTTCGCAATTCTAAAGAGTCACGCAACGCAGCGATCGCCCCATCAATACGATTAGTTAATGCTTTAGCCGCAAAAAGCGATCGGGCATATTGAGCATCAAATGGCTCTAGTGCGAGTCTTTGTTCTTTCGATAAACCAGTATGTTTTGCGATCGCATCCCATACCTGTGCTGTTGAAAGTTCGGGTTGCACTTGGCGATAACTCAGATAAGCAGACTTTAACGCTTCCGATAAGCCAAACTCTTCAGCATTATCCACAGGTAATAAACCCACATCAGCCGCCTCTACAAGAGCATCTTCTCCCGCCTTTTCTGCACCCCATTTTCTAACATCAGTTCGCACCTTTTCTAGTTTGAAACCAGCTTTTTTCTTTTCTAACTGAGCTTGAACAACGCCCAAAACCTCATCTAGATTGTGCTGAACAGCATGAGCAGAAATTTTAATTCCGTCCTTAGTCGCTTTAACTAATTGATCGATATTGCCACCAAAAACGCTATCGATTTTAAATTGCCACCGAGCAGCCATTTCTATAGCCAGATCGCCAGTAGGGAATGCTCTACCCTCAAAAATAATGCTGTCAGGGAATATCGACAATGTTGCTAGTCCTTTCTCTGCAAGCACTTCTTCACAAGCCCCTAAAAGTAAAGCCGTGATATATCCGCGATCTTGAGAAACACTTACCTTAAAAAGTTTGCTAGTTCTACCAAAAGCAACCGTTAACTCATTCTCAATTTTCCGAAAGCGCTCTTTTTCAGCAATACCTAAATCAAATAAATCTGCGGCAATAAGAATTGCTGCAATCCTTCTAATTATTGGATCTTCAGGTAGGAATAGCGCTCCATCACTTGCATTATGTCCAGAGTGACGCTCTATCAATTTTCGAGCAAGTTCTAAATCTTGATCATTTTGAATCAGGCTAGAAACACCAACTCGTTCAAATTCTTGCTCTAAAAATTCACGATTTCTCGCTAAAGTTTTAACATTGCGCCCATTATCATCAAGCTTATTTAAATCATGAACAGCAGTAGCCGCAAGCAAAACCCTTCTTTTATCTTCAGGGATTCCCGCGATACGACTTACTGTAAGTACAAACTGACAAGCAGAGTCAAAATGCTGAGCCAATGTTGTTCCTTTTCTGACTCCATACTGATGATGGTTTCCATGAACCTTATAAAACTCAGGACGAATCTCGCTAAAGTATCGCTCCTCTAGAGTTTTAGGCGATCGACCTAATAACCTTGACATAAATTAAACGACTCCCTCTAACGTATCTAAATAATTCAGTATTTGACGCTGATATTGAGCATAGTCCGCAATTGTCTTAGCTATAGAGCTATGAACGATCGCAGGATCTATCTCGTCATACAAATGTACCAAAACATTTCGTAACCCAATCGAAGCCGACATTTTCTTAGCCAAAGAAATCTCAATAACACCTAAAGTACTTACCGCTATCGGAGTCTCAGCATTTTCTTTTGGTTGAGTACCATTCAAACCCTTGATCAAATGGCGATTAACATCCGTTTGC
>JAJAZG010000496.1 GCA_026785865.1 Pseudanabaena sp. CAN_BIN31 | reverse complement strand
GTTTTTAGCAGAAGTCGATCAGGCTTGGCAAGTATGCGATCGCTTCGATTTGCAGACCGATATTTGGCGCGGTAGAATTTTGCGAACTGTACGCGATCGCGAAAAAGCGAATGGAGAAGGGCGCGGTACGGGATTTTTGAAATGGCTGCAAGAGAGAGAAATCAGTAAGTCCCAAGCCTATTCATGGATTCAGCTTGCCAATAGTGCTGACACTTTAATGGCAGATGGGCAGCTAGATGCTGACGATCTGCGGCAATTTAGTAAGAGAGCCTTTCTGGAAACTGCTCAAGCTGATCCTGAAGTGCAGCAGTTGATTGTCGATGCGGCTAGAAATGGTGAGAAGATTACCCGTCGCGAAGTTCGTCAACTTTCTGATGAATGGACATCGATGAGTTCCGATCATTTACCTGATGAGTTGAAGGAGAAAATCGCCGCACATACAATTCCCACGCGCTATGTTGCGCCACTAGTTCGCGAAATCGATAAGCTGCCCGAAGCTTATCAAACACCGCTTAAACAAGCGATCGCCGATGGCTCCGATCTGGATAATATTAAGCTCGTCACCGCCGATGCTCAGAGGTTGACTAAGTATTTAACTAATACTAGTCAAGTGCAAGCGATCGCCAATCGTTCTGTTAATATCGATCTCGCGCTCGAAGAAGCCCTAAGACTGGGATGCCTCAAACTCGCCTCTGATCTGGTCAGTCAAGCATCGCAACTCGAACAGGCGATCGCCAAACTATACGGTATCTGGAAGCGAGTTTCTTCGTCTGCCGATCAGCTATATGTTGAGGCGGGTGCAAGCACACCGCATTTACTAGATTTGCTTAATTCCCTTGATTCTCTGGCAAGTCAAAATGTTACGGTGCAGATTGGGAATGACCAATCTGGGCGGACAATTCGCCTGCAAATTACGGAAGAGAATCAATAGACACTCACCCCTAGCCCCTTTAATTCCCCCTTACAAAGGAGGAAAATCAGAAATCTTGTTCCCTCCCCTTTGCAAGGGGAGGGCTAGGGAGGGGTTATTGATAAGATTTTAGGAATCACCTTAGTTGTGTGTACACCGTAGCTCCCATTGAGGGAGATAAGAGAAACAAATAGTTATGACAAATAGTGATTCTTTACATCAAGCGCTGAAACAATATTTTGGTTATGAATCCTTTCGGGCAGGGCAGCGCGAGATTATTGAAGCAAGTATGGCGGGGCGCGACACTTTAGCGATTATGCCGACTGGTGGCGGTAAATCGATCTGTTTTCAATTGCCAGCTTTGTTGCAAAGTGGGGTCACAATTGTCGTGTCGCCTTTGATTGCGCTAATGCAAGATCAGGTTACGGCGCTGAAAGAGAATGGCATCGGCGCGACTTTTCTGAATAGTACGCTGACAGGTCGAGAAAGTCATCATCGATCGCAAGCTATTTTAAATGGAGAGATTAAATTAGTTTATGTTGCGCCTGAACGCTTATTTGCGGAGCAGTTTCTCGAATTTCTGAATATTATTAAAAATAAAATGGGAATCGCAGGATTTGCGATCGATGAAGCCCATTGTGTGTCCGAATGGGGACATGATTTTCGTCCTGAATATCGCCAATTAAGTCGAATTCGGAAAATCTATCCAGAAGTACCGATGATTGGCTTGACTGCCACGGCAACCGAGCGAGTGCGTGAAGATATCGCGCAGCAATTGCAACTCAAACAGCCATATATTCATGTCGCTAGTTTTAATCGTTCTAATCTCTATTATGAAGTTGTTCCCAAACAGGGTAATGAGCAATCTTATATCAATCTTTTGCGGCAAATCAAGAGAATCCAAGGCTCAGGCATAGTCTATTGCCTCAGTCGTAAGCGCGTTAACGAAATCAGCGATCGCCTCCGCGAAGATGGCATCGAAGCAATTCCCTATCATGCAGGATTAGGCGCAAAAGAACGGGAAGAGAATCAAACTCGATGGATTCGCGATGATGTGCAGGTAATGGTGGCGACTGTTGCCTTTGGTATGGGAATTAATAAACCTGATGTGCGGTTTGTAATCCACTATGATATTCCCAAAAATATCGAAGGCTATTATCAAGAATCAGGTCGGGCGGGACGTGACGGTGAAGACTCCCACTGCACCTTATTTTTAGGCTATCAGGATTTAGAAACAATCAAATATTTGATTGCTCAAAAAGTCGATCCTGAGACTAATGATCCATTAGAAGCCGAACAAAGGATCGCCCAACAACAATTACGTCAAGTCGTGGACTATGCCGAAGGTTCAGCTTGTCGGCGCACGATTCTCTTGCGTTATTTTGGCGAAAATTTTCATGGTGATTGCGCCAATTGTGATAATTGTCTCACTCCCAAACCAATGGAAGATTGGACAGTGGAAGCGCAGAAATTTTTATCTTGCGTGGCAAGGACAAAAGAGCGATTTGGTGGAGCGCATATCATTGAGGTTTTACGCGGTTCGCGCAAAGAAAAGATTTTGCAACATGGTCACGACCAGCTTTCCACTCACGGCATCGGCAAAGATCACAGTCTTGATGAATGGCGACAACTTTCGCGATCGCTAGTTCATCAAGGTCTATTAACTCAAACTACTGATGGCTATGGCATTCTTAAATTAAATGATCGCAGTTGGGAAGTGATGCGAAATCAACGTAATGTGTTATTACCGATTGAACATGATGCGAATCCTGCACCTGTCACTGAACACGAAAGTGCCAAAGAAAGACCTGTTGATGTGAATATTCTCTTTGAAAGATTGCGCTTACTACGCAAAAATCTGGCTGATGAACAGAAAGTCCCGCCCTATGTGATTTTTAGTAATGCCACTCTCAATCAAATGGCAGATCAGCAACCAACAACTCATCGGGATTTCGAGAAATTGTCAGGAGTTGGCGCGAAGAAATTGGAACAATATGCCGATGATTTTATTGGCATTATTCTCGAACATCATCAACAATATCCGCCTGCGGAACCGACTGAATCTAGT
>JAJAZG010000495.1 GCA_026785865.1 Pseudanabaena sp. CAN_BIN31 | reverse complement strand
GTGTTAAGCTCACTATTGCAGCCATGGCAGAAATTGAAAAACAGCTTAAGCGTCTACCCGATCTTCAAAAATGGTTTGTTGAGATTTGCGGCAAATCAACCTAAGCTATGGGATCTATTATTTCTTGGTAGTCTCTAAAGTAAATTATCTAGCTTTTAGTCGCGATGGCAAAATGTTTGCTAGCGGAGGAGATGATGGATCGATTGGACTTTGGGATCTCAATAAAGGTCAAAATCAAGATAGTAGATTACTCTCTGGGCATGACAAGCCCGTAACATCTATCAGCTTTAGCCCCAACAAAAAACTACTAGCTAGTGGCAGCAAAGATAAAACTGTTAGAATATGGCAACTTAGCTAGGTGAAGACAGAACATTATGTTAACACTCAGTTATCCACACATCGAAAGTTGCTTTACCTAACGGGTTACATAATATTCATCTTATACAAGTATTTGTCCTAACAATCTACTAAGATAATACATATTTAGGCTTTCTGCATAAAATAATTATATAAATTTAGTGGCTTGAAGGTTAACAATGAATGGATGGACTCTATTTAGTGCAGTAATAGGAGGCTGTATAGCCTTGGCAGGCGGATTGCTGACAAATCGTTCTGAAAATAGGAGACAATATAGAAGAGATCTTCAAAATATTTATATAAACTGTATCCGAAATCTTTCATTAGTTTTGACACTAGCAAGAGTCGAGGAGAATGATGAACGCATGGATAAAATTGAAACGGCTCTTGCAGAATCCAAGGCTTTTTTAGTCTTACTTTTAGCTCACGAAAAAGAGTTACCTAAATCAGAACAAGAAAAATTTGAGAAGGAAGTTAATTCCTTTGTATTAGAGACAGTCAGAAAATAATCGATCCTTTATTTACCTTAGAAATCACTGGGATCGCCCACTCCTATAGCAGCGATTTTCTTAAGTAATGGGATCATTTACTTTTTGGTAAACTCTTAGGTCAATACGAGAACGTTATTAAAGCTGCTGAAGAAAATGGTCTAAAGCCACAAGATAGATTTATCAACTGTCATCAATATAACTATCTCCCAGCATCAGACATAATTTTGCAAAGAATAGTGAAAGTCTCATCTCAAGATAAAAAGTTAAAACCTCCAAAAGGTTGGTAAGATCAAAGTGATGATTTTATTTGTATTCCAATCGCCTAACAAGCTTGCCGCATCGAACGCTACCTTGGACCCGTTGCGATTTTTCACGATTTTTAAGTGCGCCGATCAAGATGTTTCTGCCGAAGCGATATACTGGTTAAGTTTGTCAATTTTTAGCTTTGTTTAAGCAAGAAAAAATGGTTGGATTTGTTGTTGAGTTCAGAGAAGTTATCAACGATCTCAAAGACAAATAATTGTAAAGCGATCGCCCACATTCTGATCAACCACAGTAAATATTTCCGTACTAATCTAGCGATAGTAAGCGAGAAGTTCAGTAGAGCGATTTGTGGTTGTTTTCATGTCAGGTTAAAAGATTAAGTAATGCTAATGAGAGTCAAACAAATCAGCTTGATTCTATACTAATTGCCTGCCACAAGCCTGATGGAGTCCAACAGCGATTAAAAGAAGAGCCTTCTGCGATCGCCTCCATTGGCGGTATAAGGAAAACCTGTAGAATCTGAACAACCTCACGAAGCTCTTGAGATGCTAATTTAAGTTTTCCCTTTTTCAAAAAACCTTGCCACTGTTTTTGCTTTGATGCATCCTCAAAAAACTCAGAACTGAGAGCTAGAGGAATCTCCACAGGAATAGGAGTTGAGCGTCTCTCAAAAGTAGCCTGAATAGACTGACTCAAGACTTGACCATCAAAAGAAAAATGCTGAGCGAGATAGCAGATATCGTAAAAATCCTTCATACGACTGTTGGCAATACCGAGAGCGACCATTGCCTGAAATTTCTCCGCAATAACTGTTTCGCGTTGATAGCTCTTCAGAACAGGAGATGAAAAACTTTTTAAGATCGTGGGAAACTCGATGGTCTGTATGCCTGGAAAAACAGAATCACCAAACCCAATATCAACCTGAACAGAGATGCGAGTTCTGGAACCAATCAAGCTCGCAGTTAACCTAATGCGTACTCCCTGATAAGTTTGACCTTCCTTTATTTGGATACCTTGAACAGTTGCAGCTTGGAAGTCGAGAGCATCCTCCTCAACCTGAGTCGTGCATATTTCACGAAAGACCTGCTCTAGGTGCGTAACTGTATTATCGCCATAGCAGAGCAGATCGAGATCTTGGGTAGCACGGTGAGGCTCTTGGCTCCATAGTATGAACAGCATCGCCCCTTTGAGAACAAACTCATCTCGATACTGAGATTGATAGAGACGATAGAGTAAGCGCTCTATGGCGTAGCGAATCAAAACACCTTGAAAATCTTCTTGGTTAGCTCTAGCAATATTCAGGAGGCGATCGCGAATAGATGCAGCAAGAGCAAATGATTGGTTATGGCTCATACTAGAGACTCTAGATAAGGACGGATGACATTGCTAACTCGGCAAATCTTGGCAAAATGCCAGATTTCATCAAGAGTAGCCGCACGTTCTCGCAAGCATTCTCGGAGAGCTTCTAGAGCAACATCCAAGCCAATTTTGTGTCGATACTTAAAACAATCAGCAACGGTCTTAGCTGGATTATAGACGGGGACAGTGACACCAGAAATCTGATGCTTATCAATACCAGAATAGAAAGCTTGATCGGACATATAAACAATTCGGAGAGGAAGCATAGAAGATTTTGGCGACCAAGTTTTGAGATCAATCGCCAGCCAGACTTCAAAAGGAGCTTGCGTAGTAATGTTATGAAAACGCAGCGCTGAGAGTAGGCAAATAACAGCATTAGGAAACCGTTTACAAGCCTCGACCATAGTGTAATGCTCAGAAAGATCAACATCAGGCAGTAAGTAAATCCCCCGCCCCGAGTGGACGATTTCGCCTTGTTGTTCGAGGCGACGTAGATACTCACGATGGATGCCATAGGTTACAAGATCTCGTGGTCTCAGTAAACCGAGTTCACGGATAAGCTGAAGCACTTGCTCTTTTTTAGATTGCTCTAGAAGCATTATGATAATGTGTCAATTACTTAGCTAATATTAAATAATACCTAGAGTTTGACACAAACTTGCAGTAAAGTCAAAACTCCATTGCTTTGAGATGTAATTTTCTATCCAAAAAGCTGAAATGTTTTTCATCAACTACAATCCCTATAAAATTCCTTAGCAGGAGTTTTATTGAAAATTAATTTGAAGAGAAAGCCTGAAACAATGAGCCTGAAATACAACATATCAGACCTACCAACTGGCAGTGAATCGCGGCAAAGCCATGTGGAATTTATTCGCGTGAATCTTGAACTACTGCTAGCCGTAGCATGGTACGGCTATGAAAGCGAAGGGAGAGGAGCAATCATCATCGATGTCAGCAAATCGAAAGAATCGCAAATCGGCATCAGTCCCTATCAAAAATGGCTGAACTCTGAAAGCTATGGCTGCTACCTGAGCCAAGCCACAGC
>JAJAZG010000494.1 GCA_026785865.1 Pseudanabaena sp. CAN_BIN31 | reverse complement strand
TTTATTTTGGTATTTAAATTTATGGTGGGTTGAAGCGAGGATTGAAGAATTGTTTGCTCTAGTAGTTCCTGCAAATGTTTCTGTAACTGCTGCACAATTGGCGGCGCTTGATCCGTTCTTGACCATTGTCGGGCGATCGCTGATGGGATAGCACATAAATTTTTATAGTTTAGTTTGGCAATGCGATCGCGTAAGGATATTTCATTAGAGATTAAAACCACACATTTCTGGGGATGAGCATTCGCAACACCGACTGCACTTTGAGCAATATTCATGATCAATTTTGCCTTACGACTCAGATTTTGCGTAGTCCTGACTAACAAGTCTGGATGTTTGGCAGTTAGGGGCGTAATTTGCCAGTTTAGGTTTGGTAATAAATTTTGAAATTGTTTTGCGGTTGAATCATTACTATCAGCGACTTTACCGTCAGCGACATTTTTAATTTCGATCGCCACAATTTGTGGTAGCAAACATTCGCCTAATTTAGCGATCGCTTGCCAAGTATTGAGATCGGTTTCAATAATAGCGCTAGTTTCTATTAGCAATAAGTAAGAAGATTCATGCATAAAACACGCAATTTATTTAGATAGTTTGGGCAGATATGATGATGCCAATATCTATATGTTACCGATATCTAGTATTACATTTTCGCATATTAATAAAACCCATGCTGATTACTCCAATCAGCGATTATGCTTAGAAATGGGCAAAATATTTAACGCCCCACATACTTAGCCTGTAGATTTTAGGTGACACCATGTCTCAACCTTCGGAAACTGATATCCAACAGATTTTTGATCGCATTGCTCCAGTGTACGATCGCTTTAACGATCTCCTGAGCTTAGGTCAACATCGGATCTGGAAAAAAATGGCGCTGCGTTGGGGTGAACCACAACAGGGCGAAAAATGGCTCGATCTTTGCTGTGGATCTGGTGACATGACCGCTTTAGTTGCCCAACAAGTTGCGCCTCATGGTCAAGCGATCGGGGTTGATTTTTCTAAAAACCTATTAGCGATCGCATCGAATAAAGCCAAAAATTATTCGCCAAAAACTCAAAAATGTTTGACATGGCAAGAAGGCAACGTCTTGAGCTTGCCTTTTGTCGACAATAGCTTTGATGGGGCGACCTTAGCCTATGGGTTGCGAAATGTGGCAAATATTCCCAAATGCTTATTAGAATTGCATCGCGTTTTAAAAAATGGCGCAAGCGCCGCGATTTTAGATTTTCACCGTCCTAGCGATCGCCTGATGCAGACTTTTCAAGATTTTTATTTGGAGCGCGTGGTGGTGCCACTAGCCGATCGCTTTGAGATGACTGATGAATATGCCTATATTGCACCCAGTTTAGCCAGATTTCCGATTGGGGCTGAACAAGTTAAACTAGCCAAATCCGCAGGATTTACTCAAGCAACACATTATGCGATCGCCAATGGCATGATGGGGATATTAGTTTTACAAAAATCCGAAAACTAGATCTAGAGCTTCGCGCTAGATCTATCAAATCACCTGAATTTATGATCGTAAAAGGTTTAGAACTGCCAAGTTGGGAAAGTATTAAACGTGAGTGGCGCGACGCTGATCCGCTATTGCTTGTCTTTCCGATTTTATTGACGATTTTAGGTGGCATTGCCATCTATAGTTCAGACTTTCGCGCTCAGCGTACTGACTGGTGGCAGCATTGGGTGACGGGTGTAGTTGGATTGACGGCGATGTTTGCGATCGCCCGCTCTCATTACGATAATTTGCTGCGATTGCATTGGGTCACCTATGCGATTACGAATATTTCTTTAATTTTGGTGTTAGCGATCGGGACGACGGCGCTGGGTGCTGAGCGCTGGATTACGATCGGCGGGTTTAACATTCAGCCATCAGAATTTGCCAAAGTGGGGATCATTATTTCCCTAGCCGCCGTGATGCACGATCGCCCCATTCAGAGTCCGCTTGATGCCCTCAAATGTGCGTGGGTGACAGTACCACCTTGGATTTTGATCTTTTTGCAACCAAATTTAGGGACGGCACTGGTATTTGCGGCGATCACAATTGGGATGCTCTATTGGGCAGGGGCAAGTTTAGGTTGGATATTGCTGATATTTTCGCCAGTTGTGTCGGCGGTGCTATTTTCGATATATTTACCCGCTTGGATTGCTTGGGTGATCCTGATGGGGATCGCGGCTTGGGTATCACTGCCTTGGTTTCGGATTGTGAGTACAGTAATCGCCGTAGTTGTGAATCTAGTTTCAGGTCAAGCGGGAGTAATTCTCTGGAATGTTCTCCATGAATACCAAAAAAAGCGCCTGTTACTATTCATCGATCCCAATCAAGACCCTCTCGGTGCGGGCTATCACGTGATTCAGTCCAAAATCGCGATCGGCGCAGGAAAATTACTCGGTCAGGGTTTGCTCAAGGGTACACAAACGCAATTAAATTTTATTCCTGAGCAGCATACTGATTTTATATTTTCGGCGATCGGTGAAGAGTTTGGCTTCTTCGGTTGTATGTGCGTGTTGCTACTGTTTGTAGGAATTTGCTGGCGCTTACTGGTGATTGCCGTGAATGCGCGGGACAATTTTGGTTCACTATTGGCGATCGGCGTATTTTCGTTCGTACTATTTCAAACCTTTGTGAATATCGGCATGAATATCAACGTTGCGCCTGTGACGGGGATTCCTTTACCTTGGCTCAGTTATGGGCGATCGGCGATGCTTGCCAATTTTATGGCGATCGGCTTAGTCGAGTCGGTTGCGGCCCACCGACGCACAATCAAATTTTAATAAAATGTTTTTAATACAATGTTAAGTGTTGATCAATCATCTTGTTGAGTATTAACAAATAGCTATGTTGGAATACCTTCCACCCTTAAACGACCATAATTTGCCCTATCCCGATACAATTCATCCGATTGTGGTGCATTTTGTGATTGCGATGGTGTTGTTTGCAGTAGTGTGCGATGTGATCGGCTACTTCACACGCAATCCTCGCCTCTTTGAAGTTAGTTGGTGGAATTTATTTTTTGCCACTATTTCTATTTTTATTGCGATTATTTTTGGACAGATCGAAGCGGGACTAGCTGAGCCTTATGCGGCGGTGACATCGACGCTAAACTTACATACGATTATCGGTTGGTCTCTATCAGCCATTATTGCCGCAATTACGGGATGGCGATATGTCATCCGTATTCGCAATCCTAAGCAGTTGCCCGTTGCTTTTCTAGGTGCGGGAGTGTTACTGACGGGAATAGTTTTATTTCAGGTCTATCTTGGCGATTTGTTGGTCTGGGTATATGGACTGCATTCGGTTCCAGTTGTGGAAGCTTTAAGAGAGGCTGCGTTAAAATGAACACAGAACTAATCAATCAATTAGGCAGTCAATTTGGCGCAAATGGTCTGCCCTATGCAATTCCTATTCATCCCAATCTCGTTCATTTGACTTTGGGACTATTTATCGTGGCGATCGGATTTGATTTTGTCGGCGTGTTTTTTGTTCTCGAAAAGCCCTTATTTAAATTTATGGCAATCCCCGCCGCCAGATCAAACTTTTTTGATGTTGGTTGGTACAACATGATCGCCGCCTCGATCATCACATTTTTTACGGTCGGTGCTGGTTTTTATGAGATCCTGCTTGCCTCACCCGATCGCACTGTGAGAAGTGCTTGGGGTTTACAAGCGATGGAGACGATGATCTGGCATGGTATAGGCGGCGTGTTGCTATTGGCTCTAATTGTGGGCATGACTGTATGGCGAGGAGTTCAACGCTTTGTCTGGCGAAAGGATCTCGCTCGACAGGTGCAGTGGAGCTATTTGATAGCAGGATTATTTATTTTCGCGATTATGTTCGCTCATGGGACTTTAGGCGCACAGCTCGCTTCTGAGTTTGGCGTACATATTACTGCCGATCGCCTGTTACGCATGGGCAAAGATATCGATCTCAATCGGCTACTGCAATAGGGAGATCTATGAAAATTCGCACGATTTTAATTTTGACAGCCGTGGCGATCGCGATCGCCTTAATCAGTCTCTGGATGGGTCAAGCTGCCTATACATGGTTCCCGCCACAAGCCTCGGCGGAATCGGTGTTGGTTGATAATTTATTTAGCTTCTTAGTCACTATCGGAACCTTCATTTTTCTCGGTGTGGTTGGCACTCTCACATATTCAATTCTGTTTCAGCGAGCCGCTAAATATGACTACAGCGATGGTCCCCACATCGAAGGGAACGTTAAGCTAGAGATTATCTGGACAGCGATTCCATTCGCGTTGGTGATTTGGATTGCCACATATAGCTATCAAATCTACGATCAAATGTCGGTGCTTGGACCAATGGAACATGTTCACATGAGTGCCTCAGCCAACGCTGCAACCATGGATATGCCATCAAGTTCTGAAGACACAGAAAATATTCAAGTTTTCTCGCGTCAATGGGCTTGGGAATTCCGCTATCCAAATCAAGCCAGTGGTGATGTGACAAGTACTGAGTTGCATATACCCAACAATAAGCGGATCAAGTTAGCCTTACATTCTGAAGATGTGATCCATGGCTTTTATATTCCCGCCTTTCGTTTGAAGCAAGATATTATTCCTGGTCGAGTTATCGATTTTGAATTTACGCCGATTCGTGAAGGCAAATATCGGCTGCGAGATTCTCAATATAGCGGCACTTATTTTGCCGCCATGCAAACCGATGTCGTCGTGGAGTCACCCGAAGCTTATCAACAATGGTTGGCAGATGCTTCAGCTACTACTCCCACTAGCGCTCGTAATCGGGCCTCGGTTGAGTATGTTATTCGCTCTCTTAAGCGTAATAATAGCTGGAAGACCATCGTACCTGCTGCGCCACCTATCGTTAATTATTCAAGTTCAAATTCTTAAAGGAGCAAATCATGACCATCTCTATTGATGCGATCGCGGATATTCAACCGCCACACTCTGGTAAGCCCGAAGATTGGCGAAGATTTTTTGGCTTTAGCACCGATCACAAAGTAATTGGTATCCAGTATCTAGTTACTTCCTTCTTTTTCTTTTTGATCGGCGGCGTACTAGCGATGGTCATTCGTGGCGAGTTGCTCACACCTGAATCTGACTTGGTTGATCGCACGGTTTATAACGCCATGTTCACCATGCATGGCACGATCATGCTATTTCTGTGGACGTTTCCATCGCTGTTGGGACTTTCCAATTATCTCGTGCCATTAATGATCGGCGCTCGTGATATGGCTTTCCCCAAGTTAAACGCTGTTGCTTTTTGGATGGTTCCTGTATTTGGAATTATCCTCATGGCGAGTTTTTTCGTCCCTGGAGGACCAGCTAATTCTGGTTGGTGGTCATATCCACCTGTGAGTCTGCAAAATCCCACAGGTAGATTGATCAACGGTCAGTTTCTGTGGTTGCTCGCTGTAGCAATTTCAGGCGTTGCTTCGATTATGGGAGCCGTTAACTTTGTAACTACGATTGTGCGAATGCGTGCTCCTGGCATGACTTGGTTCCGAATGCCTTTATTTGTGTGGGCAGTGCTTTCGGCGCAGATTATTCAACTGTTTGGATTACCAGCCCTGACCGCAGGTGCAGTAATGCTTCTATCCGATCTTACCTTTGGTACAAGCTTTTTTGACCCTGCTAAAGGCGGCGATCCCGTTCTCTTTCAACATTTTTTCTGGTTCTATTCCCATCCCGCCGTCTATGTGATCATTCTTCCCATTTTTGGCATTTTCTCTGAAATATTCCCTGTCTATGCGCGTAAACCTCTCTTTGGTTACAAAGTTGTCGCTGTTTCTTCGTTAATTATCACGGGACTGAGTGCGACGGTGTGGGTACATCATATGTTTGCTAGTGGTACGCCTAGCTGGATGCGGATGTTCTTTATGGCAACGTCAATGCTGATTTCCGTACCGACAGGAATTAAGGTATTTGCATGGGCCGCCACGATCTGGGGCGGCAAAATCAAGCTGACGACAGCAATGCTATTTGCTCTCGGTGGTTTGGTGATGTTCGTCTTCGCAGGTATTACAGGAATTATGCTAGCGGCGGTTCCTGTCGATATCCATGTAAATAATACTTACTTCGTAGTTGGTCACTTCCATTATGTAATCTACGGTGCAGCGGTCATGGGACTGTATGCAGGGTTCTATCATTGGTTCCCGAAAATGACAGGAAAGATGTATTCCGAAGGCTTAGGAAAGCTCCATTTCATTCTTACCTTTATCGGTACGAATGTTTGCTTCTTCCCAATGCACCCACTAGGTTTACAAGGTATGCCGCGTCGAGTCGCCTCTTATGATCCTGAGTTCGCTTTCTGGAATGTGATCGCTAGTTTAGGCGGATTTCTATTAGGCGTATCAACGCTTCCATTTATTTTGAATATGATTGGCTCTTGGGTACAGGGCGAAAAAGCACCCAAAAATCCTTGGCGGGCGATCGGTTTGGAATGGATGGTTTCTTCTCCACCAACGATGGAAAACTTTGAAGAATTGCCGATCGTTATTTCTGAACCCTATGGCTACGGCAAAGATGAACCCTTAATTTCTAATCCTGATGCTCTGGAGGGCGCTCATGCAACCTGATACTTCTGTCGATAATTCTCTAAATCCTAGTTTAGAAATTGCTCACGAGTCAGCACATCAAGATCATCCAGACAATCGCATTTTTGGCTTCATCATATTCTTACTATCTGAAAGCGTCATCTTCTTTAGTTTTTTTGCTGGCTATATCGTCTACAAAACTAACTCTCTCGATTGGTTACCAGTCGGGGTGACAGGGTTAGAAGTTCGTGAACCTGCGATTAATACCGTGATTCTGGTATCCAGCAGCTTAACGATCTATCTCGCCGAAAAATGCCTCCACAAAAAAAATCTTTGGGGCTTCCGCGCCTTCTGGTTGCTAACGATCGCTATGGGTAGTTACTTCCTCTACGGTCAAGCTTTGGAATGGAGCGGACTAGCCTTTGGCTTTGGTGATGGCGTTTTTGGCGGTACTTTTTACTTATTGACAGGGTTTCACGGCTTGCACGTTTTTACAGGCGTGCTATTGCAATCAATTATGTTAGTGCGATCGTTCATTCCTAATAACTATGCTAAAGGAGCGTTTGGCGTTGATTCCACATCGCTGTTCTGGCATTTTGTTGATGTGATTTGGATTATTTTGTTTTTGCTGATTTATATTTGGCAATGAACAAAATGTAGGGGCAAAGCATTCCCACAGCAATCTATAAATTTTCAGATCTCTTAATTTTGGGAATGCTTTGCCCAAAACCTTGCAACGCAGAGACAATTTTTTGGTGAAAGCGAAGAGGGCATAGCATTTGCGTATCGAAATTTCTATAGAGAGTTTGAAAATTGTGGCGCAAATGCTATGCCCCTACAGTTTTCTCTCTATTTTTAAACTGTTTACCTAAAGAAAAACCCCATGATTATTGATGACCAATATTACGATGTGATTATTGTTGGCACTGGTGCTGGTGGTGGAACTATCGCTCAGAAATTAGCGCCAACAGGTAAGAAAATTCTCATTCTCGAACGCGGTGATTTTATGCCATTGGAAGAGCAGAATCGCAGCAATATCGATATCTTTAAACGCGATCGCTATCACGCGCCCGAACAATGGTACGACAATACTGGCGAACCCTTTTCGCCACAGATGAATTATGCGATCGGTGGGAATACGAAAATCTATGGCGCGACTCTGTTGCGACTTAGAGAAAAAGACTTTGAACGAGTAAATCATCAAGCTGGAATTTCGCCAGAGTGGTGTTTAAAATATGCCGATTTTGAACCCTATTACACCGAAGCAGAAACTCTATACAAAGTGCATGGCGAAATTAATGGTGACAAGACTGAACCAACCCATAGTGCCGCATATCCCTATCCTGCGGTTAGTCACGAGCCTGAAATTCAAGAGATTTATAATGCGATCGCCAATCAAGGACTGCATCCATCGGTTATCCCATTAGTCTTGACCCGTGAAGAGGATGACCCTACTAATGACTCAGAAGTGAGCGGCATCATCCCTGCTTTAAAGCATGACAATGTAACCCTGAAAACCAAAGCCAAAGTAATCAGTTTGCATACCAACCCATCAGGGCGCGTGGTTAAAGGTGTAGAAGCTGAAATCGGTGGTCAATCCTATCTATTCCTAGCAGATATTGTCGTGCTTGCCTGTGGTGCGGTCAACTCGGCAGCCTTGCTGTTGAAGTCAGCCACCGATCAACACCCCAAAGGACTTGCTAATAGCTCCGACCAAGTCGGACGCAATTTGATGAAAAGTCTGATGTCAACTGTTGTTCAACTCAGTAACAAAGCTAACTCTGGCTCTTTTCAAAAAACAATTTGCGTCAATGATTTTTATTGGGGTGATGCTGATTTCCCTTATCCAATGGGACATATCCAGAATTCGGGCGGGCTGCTCACTGATATCATTTTTGCAGAGTCACCGCCTATATTTTCGATAGCTGCGAAGTTAATGCCAGAGTTTGGACTAAAGCAGTTAGCGACCCGCTCGATCGGTTGGTGGGCGCAAACAGAAGATCTTGCCGATCCCAATAATCGAGTACGGATGGAAGGAGAGAAGCTCTATGTCGATTACAATTCCAACAATAC
>JAJAZG010000493.1 GCA_026785865.1 Pseudanabaena sp. CAN_BIN31 | reverse complement strand
GTTCTAATTGTTCGCCAATAATCGTCAACTGAACAGCTTTACCAACACGAGTCATCAGATCTCGTAAGATCCCTCTCGATCTAAAAGCTAAAGAGGCGAAAGGAACGAGACGACTCTCTTCAATGGTTTGTTGAAGATTGCGTAAGCTGCGATCAAGGACTTGAATGCTATCAGAGGTGCGCCTTGCGGATTCGCCTGTTTCTGAACCTAATTCAATCAGCCGCAAACTAATTTCTAATAAACGGTTAATCGCTGTATAGCCTTGACGATAGCGCTCAACTTTCAGTCCATTTTGTTCCCCTGCAACATCTAGCAGCGCATAATCATCTTGGACTTCTCGCAGTTGGGTAATATACTGCACACTGTTTTGAGCAAGCGAAACTAACGGTAATAGATTAGAGTAAACAGATTGATAAAAGCCCTGTGTAGCGCGAGTCGCCATGAGGGTCTCAACGAGATATTGCGACGATCGCTCTAGGCGATCGAGTGGCACAGGGATCTGAATGTCCGCAATAGGAGAATTTGTTAAAGATGGAACTTCATTGCTTGCGATTGATGAAACTTCTATAGTTGAAGGTGAAACAATTGGGGCTTGCTCAATTTCAAAAGTTCCGCCCTGACGGGCGCTTTCTTTGACCTTTTTTAGAAATGGCATCCATTCTGCTTGCCATAGCTCACAATCTAGGCGATCGCATAATTCTTGCCCTTTTTGCAAAAACTCATGCCAAGTCGCCGCCAAATTTATTTCTGTACCAATTTCCTGTAACTGCTGCATCGTCTGCTTGGCAGTCTCACAAGCTTCGGGCGGAACTTCACCTGTAAGCGGCAAATCTTCGATCGCCATTTCTAGCTCAAGGATCACCAAATCAAAACCTTGGTCAGCAAATTCTTGCTGAACTTGGCGCATTTCATTCCATTCAGGCAAATATTCAGACTGAATGCGATCGCGCAAAGTTTGAATATATTTCACCGCCGCATCAGGATCGCTGAGATCGCCGATCTGGACAGAGCCGATCAGTAACTCGCCTGCTTCAATCAGCGACTGAGCTAGCTGTCCATCGGCTAAAGGTGGCGCAATATCGAGGTAGCGCAGATCGGAAAGTAGATCCTCTAATATGGTCGAGACTTGAAGTACGGCTTGAAATCCAACAGTTACAGCCCCGCCTTTAATCGTATGCACACAGCGATAGAGTTGCTGAATATCTTCGCGCCAATTTGTAGCATTTAGCTGATGGACAGTCTGCACATACAGTTGCAAATACTTCTGGGTATCTAATTCAAATAGAGTCCGCAGTTCTTCTTGCAGTTGTAAATCATTAAATTCTGAATTTGGCATTATTCTATAATCAACTCACAACCTGAAATTTCTCAACTTCAATCGCATCCATGTCATCAGTTTCTGTGATATCAGATTGCACCATTGGGGGCAAACGGAAAAACTGTACCCTTTCTAATAGTTGACGCGCCAACATGCCCATTTTGCCCGATTGCTCGCGGGTAAATTGTGCCTGAGAAGCAGAACGTTCGGCGATCGCCTCAATGTCTTGGATCGAGGCTAAACTGAATTTGACGGCTTCGGCGATTGATCGCGATGAATCGGTTACGGCTACACCAATTTCAGCTAACTCTTCGGTTACGGTAGCGATGTTCGTAAATGACTGCTCTGAACTATTCACACTATTAGTAAAGTCCGACACAAGGCTATTCACATCGCGCACATCTTGATCGATACCCGACACGACCACATCCACAAATCCCGTCCGTTGTTGCAACACCACTAGCCCCTGATTGGTTTGGGTTGCCAAGTTATTCACCTGTGCAGCGATCGCTTCAAATTCCCTTGCGACAGAAACAAACTGATCAGGATCGCGTTGTTCTAACGCCCGTGCCGCCACCATTGAGGCATTAGTCGCCAAAACCTGAGTTAAAGATGCGAGACGTTTTTGATCTAGCACAAACTGCTTAGCAAGAGCCACGAATTCCCCCAGATTTCTAATCCTTTGCACCATCTGTACGGTCGCTGCTTGCAAAGACGCAATCGAAGCGGTCAGGTAAATAACTTGCTCTTCCCCTTGTCGCACCGCTGATCGCACTCTCTGCACGGCTTTGTTAGCCGCGATCGCCTGTTGCGCGGCATCTTGAGCCAATTGGTTTACATCCTCAATTCCCAAACGAGCTTGCACGACTAAGGCTTCTTGTTGCTCAGCATTTTGCGATACCGCGATCGCCAACTGTTCAAGGCGATCGGTACGCAGCGTTACTTGTTGCGCTGTTTGCAACACCGTCGCCAGCACCTCCGCTAGCTGCTCCGACAAACGATTGAGCGTATCGGCAATTAAACCAGTCGCATGGGGACTAACTTCCGCCTTAGCCGTTAAATCCCCCATTTCCAGTTCCGAAACCACATCAAGTAGATGTGAAATCTCATCTTGAAAAATATTATTTTGAGATTCAGCCTCGATTTGGGAGATCGACTGGTCTTGCTTATTTTGAGCAAGATTAAACGTCATCAGTTTAAAAACATCGGCTAACTTACCAATCTCATCCTGTGCGCCAATCTCTACGGTTGCACCAAAATCCCCTGCGGCATATTGTCTAGCGATCGCCTCCAGTCCCCGAATCCTTTTGCTAAGGCTGCTACCAATAAATAAGCCAAATAGCGAACTAATCACGATTAAAATAAAGCCTAAGCCAAATACAAATAATGTGGCGTTAGATAGCTGTTTTTGAGCTTCTTCGTTCACAATTGGCGCAAGACTGCTATTTAGGTAAAAAGAGGCGATCGCCAAGCCTAATAACGAAAAAAAGCTTGTTGAGCCAATTGCAAAAAGAATTTTGGCGCTGATCGGTAAATTATTTAGCCAACTACTTTTATTAGAAGCTTGCCTAGATATTGGGGCAGCACCAGCGACAGCAGCATTCCTCTTTCTTTTTGCATTAGCTCTTTTGCTTGAAAAGCGAGGTTTGTTTGCCATATGTTTCCATACTTATATTGAAGAATGCTACAGGCTAAGACAATTTTGAGGTAGCTAAACTCAAAGATTATTTACCTGCAATGTTAATAACAAACATACAGCCTAGGGTCACTCCTTTTGAGTGCGCTTCGCGACAATGACAAAAAAGCTTTGTAAATTTCCCATTCCAGATGAACGGCAATAAAAACCAAACCCTAAAAGTGTTGGGGGGGGGGGGGGGGGGGGGG
>JAJAZG010000492.1 GCA_026785865.1 Pseudanabaena sp. CAN_BIN31 | reverse complement strand
GTCAAAGCCGCTACAGGCGAACTCAGTCTCGATCTCCGTCCTGAGCCAAGAATGATTACAGTTTTGTTTACAGATATTGTCGGCTTTACTTCTCTTGCGAATACCTTGCGATCGCGTCGTGTTGCCGAACTGCTCAATCAATATCTTGGCGCAATGACAGAAGCGATTTTTGCCAATGGTGGCACGGTCGATAAGTTTATGGGCGATGGCATTATGGCTCTATTTGGTGCGCCCGAAGATTGTAGCCCCAATGAACAAGTCCGCCGCGCCGTTCAGACAGCCAAACATATGCAGCGATCGCTTGTCCAACTGAATGAACAATGGCAAGCCCAAGGTATTCCTAAAGTCAGATTTCGCTGCGGTATCCATCAAGGTACGGCTGTGGTGGGAATGTTTGGCAGTGCCGAGCGATCGGACTATACCGCGATCGGTCCAACGGTGAATATTGCGGCGCGGATTCAATCGGCAGCGGAGCCTGACTGCATTCTCGTATCGGCGGCAGTTGCTGACTATCTAGATGATGAAGAACTTCGCAAGTGCGAACCTCTTAAGCTCAAAGGTGTTGATGAGACTGTGCTTACCTTTTTTGTAGATAGTTGATGGTCACTTCTCAAAATCCACAAAAAAGAGGCGCAATGCGCCTCTTTTTTAGCCTTAGGTAGCCCCCCCCCATAATAAAACCCCAAAAAACTGTGGCGCACGCTGCGCGTGCGCCACAGTTTTTTGGGGTTTGTTATTTAGAATTGAACGCCTACACCTGCTTGTAGAGAAGTGCCTGCCGATCCATTACTTTGTCCGTTAAATGGAATTACAGCATTGCCGTAAAGTAGTACATTTTTGTTGATACTAACTTCTACACCAGGTTGTAATGCGAAAGAAGTTTGATCGCCTGTCATGCTTGTGTCGCCACCAACTTTAAACGATGCGCCAGCACCAAGATAAACATTGGTGCGATCGCCTACAGGCAAATCATAGGAAACTGTCGGAACAACTGAAGTTCCACCATTACCAAACAGAACAGAAGTTCTCGCAGAAATTGGCACGCCGTCAAACTTATAGCGACCTGCTAAGTTTGCGCCCACTACAGAAGGATTTGTGGCAAAGCTTTGGAGAGAAATACCAGCGCCAACGTAGCTGCCAGGTAATGCTACTTCTTCGGCTAAGGCGATCGCGCTAAAAGATGTCAGAACAGAAGTAGCGATCGCAAAGCCTAAATAGATTTTGGTAAGAGATTTCATGAGCTTGAGTTCCTGCATTGGGTTGCTGTGAGATATGCCTACTTTGACTGGAGAGAATTGGCATTGTTCCCATTGTTCCTTTAGCTTCAAAATCGGAGAAAACCAGTCATTGACTGGTTTTCTCCGATTTTGAAGGAATTCTATCTCTAGACAATCATGCTAATGGGTGAGCGTAAAAAATCTTAAAAACCCAAAAAGCTATGGCGCACGCTCTACGTGCGCCATAGCTTTTTGGGTTTTATTTAATAATTCCCTGCGATCGCCACTTCGCGTAGATCCAAATCACAACTCCGCCAGACTTGACCATCCAGAGCAGTTTGTTCGATCAGACTAGCAAGACGCAAAGTCTTCAAGGCTTGATCGCCGCCGACCGACGGCTGTTGTTGATCGCGAACACAGGCAACGAAATGTTCTAACTCTGCATGAAGTGGTTCGATGTTGCTGGTGTAAACTTTTTCAATGAAGCCATCTTGACGGTACAGGACTTGGCCATAATCAGTTGTCCAGTTCGCCGTTGTTTGACGATGAATTAAAATTTCGTTATTTAAAAAATCAGACTCGGTAAGTGAGTTTTTACAGTGGGCGGTAATTTTACGTTTTTTGCGATGCGTAACTTTGCTAGCGGTGAGCGTGGCGATTACGCCATTTTCAAAACCGATCGTGGCGGTCACATAGTCGAGATAGGTAGATTCTGGCGAAACCCGATTACCATGCGCCGAGACTCGGACGATCGCCGATGGAACTAACTCCAAAATTAGGTCTATATCATGAATCATCAGATCGAATACGACCGAGACATCATTAGCCCTTTGTGAATAGGGACTCATGCGATCGGCTTCGATCGCCAAAATCGTCTCATGCTTTAAAACTTTGCTTAATTCTTGAAAAGCGGGATTAAATCGCTCGATATGTCCGACTTGAAGAATGCGACTTTGTTCAGATGCAGTTCTAACTAAAGATTCAGCTTCTTCAATTGTCGCGGCGATCGGCTTTTCAATCAGGACATTAACACCAGCTTTAAGGCAGGTTGTCCCCACATCGTAATGTAGACGAGTTGGAACCGCGATGCAGACGGCATCGACTAAAGGCAAAAGTTCTCGATAATCTTCAAAATAAAGGACGCGGTGTTTGTCAGCAGTGTCTTGCCCGCGTTCGATACTGACATCAGCAACGCCAATTAGCTCCGCATCTTTGAGCAAGCTGAGCACTCTCGCATGATGCTGCCCCATATTACCGATACCTATAACACCAACCCGAATGGGATCGTGGAAATTACGATTGGGGCTCATACTCCTCACAGCTCAGTAAACACTCTCAGTTTGTCCAAAATCGTAACATGCAGAGCGCTCTACTTAGTTACCAGAAAGCACACCATATCACCAGAAAGCACTTAGGCTTTCTGGTGAATGCGGATCAGCCTGTATTTCTCATACCTGCGGCGATGCCGTTAATCGTTAATAATGCGCCGCGCAGAAGTTCGTTTTTGGAATAGCGCGATCGCAGATCGATAGTATCAGGGCGGTGTTGGCGTAATCGTTTGAGCAAAGATGCTTGGATAAAACCAAGCGGCACAATCGAGCCATTTCGCAACTGTACCGATCGCTGAAGATCGCGATCGCTATCTAGCATTTGTTTTTGTCCCGTAATCGATTGGATCACGGTGAGAGTGCGTTGATACTCTTCAAGGATTTCCGCAAATATACCGACAAAAGCCTCTTCATAGCCTTCTCTGGTTAGCTCACGCATATAATGATGCGCGATTTGTAAATCAGTTTTGGCGAGGGTCATCTCCACACGAGAGATCGCGGTTTTGAAGAATGGCCATTTGCTATAAAAATATTGCAACAGCGATAGATGTCCTTCAGGATTTTGCAAGAGAAATTCTTCAAGAGCCGCACCGATGCCATACCAAGATGGTAGCAAAAATCGGCTTTGTGTCCAACTAAATACCCAAGGAATAGCTCTGAGACTTGCTAGATCGCGCTTACCAGCACGTCGGGCGGGACGAGAGCTAATTTGTAATTGGCTGATCTCTTCGATCGGTGTGACTTGGTGAAAAAATTCGACTAGATTAGGTTGCTCGTAAATTAACTGGCGATACACTTGGCGCGATCGCACTGAAATTTCTTCCATGGTTTCCAGCCAGCAATCGAGCGTATCGGTACTGCTAGGCAATAACGCCGCTTGGATTACCGCTGTGGCGATCGTTTCTAGATTGTAAAGCGCAATTTCAGGCAGAGAATATTTGGAAGCTAATACTTCACCTTGCTCAGTGATCTTGATCCGTCCTTCGATGCTGCGACCTGGTTGGGCAAGAATTGCTTCATAGGTTGGCCCGCCACCACGTCCGACGGAGCCGCCGCGTCCATGAAACATCCGCAAATTGACTTGATATTTTTGGCAAACATCTTGGAGCGCACGTTGAGCTTTATAAATTTCCCAATTACTACTCAAGAATCCCGAATCTTTGTTGCTATCGGAATAGCCAAGCATCACCTCTTGGAGATGTTCATGGTTTTCGAGATAATCCCGATAGAGAGGTAGCTCGAACAAATTGATCATAATTGATGGGGCGCTTTGCAAATCCTCAACCGTTTCAAACAGAGGCGCAATATTGAGCGAACCTTTCCCAGTTGCAGGATCGTAGAGTCCTGCTTCTTTAGCTAGTAGCAATACTTCGAGAATATCACTAACACTACGGTTCATGCTGATCACGTAGTTGTTGCAAATATCTGTGGAAAATTCTTGCTGCACATTTGCCACCATCCGAAATGTCTCGATAATTTCGTTGGTTTTGGCGCTGAAGTTTAACTTGGCAGGAATCATCGGACGGCGAGTCTTTAGCTCTTGGACTAGCCATATCACCTTGTCTGATTCGCTCAGATCGTCATAAGGTTTGGTCAAGAGTTGCAGAGTTTCGGCGATTTCGGCGATTGCATTACTATGTTGGGTACTTTCTTGGCGAATATCTAGATGGGTTAAATGAAAACCATAGACATCAACTTGACGAATCAGGCTTTCGAGGGGCTTCGGATTGAGCTTAGTTTCCATTAAACTCGCTTGAATAAGCTTTAGCTCAGCTAAAAATTCGGAAACATTGGTATAAAGCTGATGCTCTCTCCCCTTCGTGGATAGCTCCATTTCTGAAGCTTGCCACCCACTATGGCGCAGCTTTTGGTTGCGATCGCAAGTACGCTCCAAACGCTCACGCACATAGGCGAGCTTCAGGCGATAAGGCTCTTGGCGGAATTTGATGGAATGTTTTTCATAAATTTCGGGTAGATAGATTTGATCGTCGCCGAGGGAATCTAGCAAGGCTTGGGAAACATCACTGAGACTTTGTGATAGCGATAGCAAGCGACTAAGGCTGTCAATCGACTTAATGTATTTATTCAGGACGAGGTTGCGCTGATAACAAGCCGTTTGCCATGTGATTTCGGGAGTGACATAGGGGTTGCCGTCGCGATCGCTACCGACCCATGAGCCAAATTGACAAAAGTTGTAGCGAGGTAGTTTTAATTTGGGGAAACTGCTAGAAACTGCTGATGCAATGCGATCGTAAAGTACGGGGATCGCATCAAATAAGACTTCTTCAAAATAATGCAATGTATATTCGGCTTCGTCTAAAACCGTGGGCTTGATTTGGTTTAGCTCATCAGTGCGCCACCAGAGACGAATTTCTTCGGCAATTTGCTCTTGCAGTGACGCAGCTTCCCAGTTTAAGGCGATCGCCTGTGGTGCGATTTCATCTCCCTTAAAGTTAAGCACCCGATCTAGTTCCTTCAGCATTTTAGCGATCGTGCGTTGCTTTTCGCGAATTGTCTGCCGTACAATTTCTGTGGGGTGTGCGGTAAATACAAGGCGAATATCGAGATTGTCCAAAACTTTTTGAATCTGACGTGGCGGCACATTTAGCTTTTTAAGTTCAGGAAAAAGCCAACGAAATGTACCCACAGGATATTCCGCTTCACTATTAATCGGGCTAACCCGATGGAGGCTAGTTTGTTCCTGTTCGTGGTCTTGCTCGACAATATTAATCAGTTGGAAAAACAAAGCAAATGCACGAGCCGCCGTGGTTGCTTGATGTAAATCAAGGCTTTCGACTACTTTTAAAACTTCTTGAGCAGGATATTCAGGTGCTTGCCCCTCAGGAGAACACATGGCTCGCAACTGCCGCAATAAATCGACTAATTCTTGACCACTTTCTCTCAATAGAACTAACTCCCACAAGTCCTCGACTAGCTTCAGGCGATATCGTAGACGAGAATTGGCGGCACGCAGATCGCTCTCTATATTGACCATCTGTACTAATGAAGCTGACAGTGCTGCTGGGGAACTCATCCAAATTTCTCCAAAATTTTCTCTCTAGTCTAAGATTTTCCCAGCCTCAGACATTCTCTTCTGTTGCTCAGGTTGCAGTTCGCAACTTTTGTTGTGACAGAAGCCAAAATCTTGGGAAGCAAAAATTAAATCTCTACTGTCTTCTATACCATACCAGCCTACCTGTTTGTTGTTTGTTAGATAGCCATAAAACCCAAAGAGGAGGTTACAGCGCGACGCGCTGTAACCTCCTCTTTGGATTTTGATTTGCCCTGATCAAAACTGTGCGGTTATATAGCAGCCCCCGCCTGTATTAAGATCAAATAAAATCCAAAAGATGGAAGGCGGCGCTCCATCTTTTGGGTTTTGTGTCCTAACGTACTTGGAGATCGCTATATTGCTAAAAAAATCTGTGATTCTGCAATATTTCTTTACAAAACGTACATAATTGATAGATAGGTACAGGCAAGAAGCTTTCTTACCTAACTATTAATTTTAAAGATAATTTTAAAAAAGTAACTTAACCAAATGTTTGATGTGCTAATTGTCGGTGCGGGTATGGTGGGCGCGAGTTTAGCCTGTGCGCTAGGCGACAAAAACTGCGCGACAAACCGTGATCTCAAAGTCGGAATTATTGAAAGTAATGGTAATTTCTTGCGCGGAGAATTTACGAATGATGGTCGGGCAAGCGCGATCGCCTATGGATCAAGCCAGATTTGGCAAAACATCGGTGTGTGGGGCGGAATGCAGCGCCGAGGCGTAACCCCGATGCGTGTGATCCAAGTATCAGAAGGCGATCTGCCCTATCAAGTGCAGTTGCGATGCGAAGATATGGGGCAGGAAGCTTTGGGCTATATCGTTGAAAATTCGGTAACTTTGGCTTCGCTCTGGGAATTTGCGCGAGAATGCCAAAATCTTGAATTAATTTGTCCTGCCAAGATTTTAGATGTTGAATACGTTCGCGATCGCGATGTCATGCGCGTAAAAATTAGCTCAGAGATCGGCGAGCAGTATCTCGAAACCAAATTATTAGTTGGTGCTGACGGTGGGCGATCGCAAGTTCGCCAACTGGCAAAAATTCAGATCTCAGAGCGCCAATACGAGCAGACTTGTATAATCACCACGATTAAATCTGAGAAGTCTCATCAAAATTTTGCCTACGAAAGATTTCAGGCGAGTGGTCCCTTTGCGATTTTGCCATTAGGTAGCGATCGCGCTTGTATTGTTTGGACAGCCACCAAAGAAGAAACCCCAGCTTTGCTAGCTCTGGATGAAAACTCATTTTTGCAAGAGCTAACAAAACGATTTGGTTCGCCATTGCTGGAAAAGCTCGGTCATATTAGTGTTGAATCGCGAGTTCGTGCCAACTATGTCCCGCGTTGCATGCATAGCCAAACCTATGTGCAGTCGCGTCTAGCATTGATCGGTGATGCTGCCCATACTACGCACCCGATCGCAGGTCAAGGGATGAATCTTGGTATTCGTGATGTCAATGCTTTGGCAAATGTGTTGAAAGCAGCCCATCAAAATAACGAAGATATCGGCGCGATCGCCGTTTTAAAGCGCTATGAATCAAGGCGTAAATGGGATAATTTGGGTGTAATTTTGCTAACTGATGTCTCTAATCGCCTTTTTTCCAATCATAATTGGCTTTTTAAAGTAATCCGACGTTTAGGTTTGCTTATATTACAAATCTCACTATTCAAGCGGGTTTTAATGTACTTTATGATGGGATTGCATCAAAGTCCTCGCAGTCGCGAGAGCTAATCAAAACTAGTCCCCCCGCAACCGTGAAACTCATACAGATTCTTCAGGTATTCCCATTTTTTGATCGCACGGTCGATAAATGGGCAACAGAAGCCCGTCTCCTGCGATGGCTGACTTTTTTGTGGTTATTTGCAGGGCTAGCCGTACTTTTTTCCGCATCCTATCCCGTTGCCGATATTGCTTTTAAAGATGGCACGCTTTATTTCAAATATCAATTAGCTTGGGCTGCGATCGGGCTACTAATTTTTAATGCGATCGTGCATACGCCCTTACGGGTCATGTTGAAAATTAGTCCGATCTTTTTGTTTATTATTCTGGCGATGCTCTACGCAACGCATATTCCAGGATTAGGGACAACGCGCAACGCCGCAACCCGTTGGCTATCGGTGGGATCGAGTTCATTTTTGTTGCAACCCTCTGAGCTAATCAAGCCATTTTTGATCTTGCAGGCGGCTCAGCTTTTTGGTAACTGGAATCGGACGCATTGGAAAGCTCGGGTGGGCTGGATACTTGTATTTATGCTGGCGCTAGGCGGGATTTTGATGCAGCCGAGCTTGAGTGTAACGGCGCTCTGTGGCATTACGTTGTGGTTGATCGCCTTAGGAGCAGGATTACCCAGTCTTCAGCTTTTTGGCACGGCGGCTTTAGGTACATGTGTGGCGATCGCCAGTGTTTCCTTTCGCGAATATCAACGGCGGCGGATCATGTCATTTCTCGATCCTTGGCAAGATCAAGCAGGAGACGGCTATCAATTAGTGCAGAGCTTAATGGCGATCGGTTCAGGTGGTCTGTGGGGGACTGGTTTTGGTTTGTCGCAGCAAAAGCTATTTTTGCCAATTCAATATACTGACTTTATTTTTGCGGTTTTTGCCGAAGAATTTGGCTTGTTTGGCGGTATTTGTTTGCTTTCATTAGTGATGATTTACGGCACGATTGGATTGGCGGTCACTTACAAATGCAAAGATCCTGTAATTCGTTTAATCGCCCTTGGCTCTACCTCACTGATTGTCGTGCAAGCAATTCTAAATGTTGGTGTGGCGACAGGTGTTTTGCCAACTACGGGCTTGCCGTTCCCCTTTTTGAGTTACGGCGGTAGTTCGACTTTATCTTGTTTATTTATTGCGGGGTTGCTAATTCGGTCAGCACGCGAGATGTCGGCGGCGGATGTGATCCCATTTGCTAGGAGCGATCGCAAAGATCTCAAAACTAAACAGCCAGAAAAAACACCAGCATTGCGGCGGCGGTTGTCATGAATACACAAGCAGAAATTCGTAATAAAAAATCTTGTGGTCAGCATAACGAATGAATTCACAAGTTGACTGGAAACTAAAAGTTGCAGAAATAAGAGAAAAATGCAATTTGCCATCTCCAGAAAGGAATGTAGGTATTGCAATATGTTTGCTTGATGGTGAATTCTTTGAGATATTTGCTGTTAGCGGAAAACAGTCTTATAACGGGGTGCAAAATCCTACCCCTGCTGTTAGGATATTTCATCTTTTAGATCCTCCCCCTGGACACTATAGAGGCATGGATTCTGAGTATAAGATTTTAGAGAATATAGCATCTAGGTATACACAAAACAAGAAAGTAAAGGGTACAATCAAGCTGTACACGGAGCGAAAGCCATGTGCTTCATGTCAGGATGTAATCTCTCAATTTCGGAAAATGTTTCTGAATATTGATGTGATAGTAGAAAGTGGAGACTTGTAAAAACGAGGTTAATCTGATGTTTTGCAGCCGAGAAGAGTTACCAGACATACTCCAAAAAGTGTTTTTAAACAATAAGCCTTCTCCCTGTTCACAGAGTGAGATTCTCAGTCTAGAGCATCACTTTCATATTTCCCTACCGACAACATATAAGGTGATTTTACGGAGTATGGGTCACGGTGCTGAGAATTTTTGGGAAGGCGAAGATTGTTTTTACAGGCACTTACCTCAGATCCAGAAATTGGCAAAAAAACTGTTAAAAGAAAATAATTTTCCTCTTCCATTGCCATCTGATGCCTTTGTTTTTTTTATGCATCAAGGCTATCAATTCAGCTTTTTTAAGCTTTCAGAAGGAGATAACCCACCTGTTTATTCCTATTTGGAAGATCAAGAGTATCCTGATTTTAGAAAAACCCATGAAAAGCTATCCGATTTCCTAGCAACAGAAATAGACCTCTACGACAAATATGCAACAAGATTTTTGGCTGCTTAAGTCCTTACATTTTTGCGGATTTCTAAAAGCACTTCCTAATTTGGGTGAGGGGTGCTTTTTTCTTGGCTATCTTTACGATCGCTATGGTCTCTACAATGTTTGAAAGAAGCCACTTTTAGATCTAGCTATTTTTACCGATGTCTGAACCCGATTTAAACCCGACCACTGGCTACTTAGTAGTTTTGCGTAATCGTCAATTTTTGGCATTGTGGCTTGCTCAAGTCTTGGCACAGTTAGTTGACAAAATTGTGCTGATTCTATTGATTGCCCTTGCTGTCGCTGATGGTGGTAGCGATCTGAATACGCGAGAGTCATCAATCATGATTGCGATGACCTTAC
>JAJAZG010000491.1 GCA_026785865.1 Pseudanabaena sp. CAN_BIN31 | reverse complement strand
TGGCGCATGGATCACGAAATAATTTTCTTGAGCAATTAATTGTTTGATTTCAGGCAAACGCTCTGTAGCAGGCAACATATAGTGAAGATTAGCCTTACAAGGACCAGCAGTATTAAACCATCTCTTCATAATCAGCAACGTAGGTGTTATCCATATTCAATATATCGCAGCAAGCCGAGCAAATAGCTTAAAACCTTGAAAACACGTCAACAATAATAAGTATAAATACTTATTCGTCTTATTTTTATGACAGATAAAATGTAATTATCTGCTCTAAGGTATCTCTGTGACATGTTGAAGTTTTGGCTTTGAAAATTTGGCGCGATCGCTAAAATATTAACTGCGAAATAGCCTAGAATATTGAGTCTCATGATTAGTAGAAGCTAAACTCGATCCCCATCCGCACCATTCCAATTCATCATCCGATCGCTCTAGCGCCAATTGTGAACTATCTAAAACATCGTCACTAAGCCGAAATAAAATCTGCTGTCCTGTCGTTTGACCAAATGGAACAGCCCTCACGGCGGCACTAACTAAATTTGCTAACCAGCCATAGATATAGCCAGATACCATATTACTCGCATCTATTCCTAAATTTGCCGACACAATGCCAAAGGCGATCGCATAGTTACAACCTTTCCCTTGAGAATTATCTTTAGCAGTTGGGAGAAGTTTACTAATGGATAATCGATCATCTTGATCATCAGGAAGTTGATCCCATAACTTCATTAATGACTGTCCCATCTGCCAACTGGCGAGGCGGACTTCTTCAGTTTCTCTAGTCGCTGACAGCCAGTTATTCCAATAGCTTAAGGCAGACATATCATCAGACATCACAGCTTGATGAGCGCGAAGGGCGATCGCTGCTTCATTAACAATAAATCCGAAATTCATTTCTCTCTTTAACCAATCATACAAATCATGATCAGTTTGGATAATTCCCACATTACACAGATATTCGATTCCTTCAGAATAACTATAAGCGCCGACAGGTAAGGCGGGACTGGTGATTTGTAATAACCGTAATAGCGGCAAAGAATCAGGATTAATGATCATGGTGATGATGGTAAGCGCCAGATTCGGGTTGAAAAGGTTGAGTCTCTTTGGTTATAGTTAATCCCATTTGTAAGACCATATCTTCTAAAACTGAGTCAGGAGTCAATCGTAAATATGATTCAGTAACTTCTAAGGCAATATGACGATTACCTAAATGGTAGGCGGCGCGTAAAAAATCAAGAGCATTTTTAGCGGTGACGGTGACAACTGCCTCAGGCTTAGCAACGACATAGGCGATCGCCTGACTATGCTCATCGGCGAGAATATCACCTTCCCTTAAGACTGTGCCGCGCTGAAGTTGCAAATTAATCTCTTCTTCCTCAACAGTCATAAATCGATGACGGCTACGAGTTCTATCTTCAGCAATCAGGGCAAGCGTTAAAAGCGATTCGCGCTTAACTAATTTCTTGGCTTCTATCGATAAACGTTGTGTAACAATGTACATTAGCTAAAATTACAGTAAAGTAGAGACAACGCAAAGCGTTATCTCTACTTTACCCCATATGCAAGCAGGATCAATCTAAAATGTCACCATTTCGTGTTGGAGTTGCGGGCCCAGTTGGTTCTGGAAAAACTGCCCTTGTTGATTCTCTCTGCAAATCTTTGCGATCGCATTTTCAAATTGCCGTCGTCACCAATGATATTTATACCCAAGAGGACGCGCAGTTTCTCGTCCGTAGTGAAGCTCTAGAACGCGATCGCATTGTCGGCGTAGAGACAGGTGGTTGTCCCCATACCGCTATTCGCGAAGATGCCTCCATGAATTTGGCAGCGATCGAGCAACTAGAACTTCGCTTTACTAATTTAGATTTGATTTTCGTAGAGAGCGGTGGTGATAATCTCGCCTCCACCTTTAGCCCTGAACTAGTTGATTTGACGCTCTATGTGATTGATGTTGCCGCAGGAGACAAGATTCCGCGCAAGGGTGGACCAGGGATTACCAAATCTGACTTATTAGTAATTAACAAGATTGATTTAGCTCCTTACGTTGGAGCAGATTTGGGGGTAATGGAAAGAGATACCTTGAAAATGAGAGGAGAAAAACCTTTTGTATTTAGTAATCTCAAAACTCAAGTAGGCTTAAACGAAATAGTGGGATTTATTATAAAACGAATGTGAATTAGAACAGCTCTAAACAGAAAGAAGAAGTTGCTCAGCAACTTCTTCTTTCTGTTTAGAGGTAGCGCACATCTAAATTGCAAGATACTGATGAACTAAATCATCAGATAAATCAGTAGTTGCACCATTTGCGACAACTGCTCCCTTCTCCATAATGAAGAATTTTTGAGCAAGTTGGCGTGCAAAATCGACTTTTTGCTCGACAACGATCAGAGTAATACCTTTTTCGCGGTTGATCCGCTTTAATGTTTCCTCAATCTCCTGCACAATTGAAGGCTGAATTCCTTCGGTAGGCTCATCAAGCAACATAATCTTGGGACTACTCATCAAGCCACGCGCGATCGCTAATTGCTGTTGTTGTCCACCGCTCAATAATCCACCTTGACGGCTAAGGTGTTGCTTGAGCATCGGAAAGAACTCAAAGATTTCATCAGGAATCTTGCTAAGTTTCTTCTGAGCCGCCGACATCCCAAGTTTGAGATTATCCAAAACCGATAGATAGGGAATGATTTCTCTACCCTGCGGAATGTAGGAAATACCATATCTAGCCCGTTTAAATGTCGGCACTTTGGTAATGTCATCGGCATCAAAAACAATATTTCCAGAAAGCACCTTATTGAGACCAATAACACTACGAAGAAGAGTAGTCTTACCAACGCCATTACGACCAAGCAAGCAAGCAATATCTCCTTGATCAATCGTCATATTTACACCAAATAGAACAGGTGTTTGACCATACGATACAGTCACATCAGTTAGTTCAAGCAGCATCGATTTGTTCACGACCTAAATATACCTCGATAACTTTTGGATTGGACTGCACTTCATTGACTGAGCCTTCAGTCAGCTTTTCGCCTTGATGGAGCACCACAATGCGCTGAGCAATTTGTTTGACAAACTCCATATCATGCTCAATTACTACAACTGAGTGATTTTGAGAAATACTCTTGATGATCTCGCCAGTTAGATGAGTTTCATCAGGAGTCATGCCCGCAGTTGGTTCATCAAGCAAGATTACTGAAGGATCTTGAGCGAGTACCATGCCGATCTCAACCCATTGCTTCTGCCCATGTGAAAGAGATGAAACTAGTGAATAGCCTTTCTCTAAAAGCCCAACACGGTCGAGTACAGAGATGATTTTATCTCTCTTAGCAGCAGTGAGTTTAGATTTGATCGAAGCAAAAACACCGTGAGTGCCTTTTAGAGCCAGTAGAATATTGTCAAATACGGTTAATTCGTTGTATACATTTGGGTTTTGGAATTTGCGTCCAATCCCCATTCTCGCAACTTCATGAGCGCTGCGATTAGTAATATCTTTACCGTGATAAAACACATGCCCAGAAGCAACAGGAGATTTACCAACGATCGCATCAAGAAGCGTACTTTTACCAGCACCATTTGGCCCAATTATCGTAACAATTTCATTCTCGCCAACATCCAAATTAACGCCCTTTAAAGCTTTAAATCCCGAAAAAACCACTTTTAGATCTTTTACTGATAAAACTGCACCTTCTGTATGAGTAGCTATACCAGTTTCAACGAATGTCATTGTTGTCATAATTTCAACCCTTTTAAATTTCTAAAGATGTGCAATATTGCTGAAGTTGGGGATTATTAACACTTTGGTTAAGCATTATGAAAACTTTTACTTCAGGAGCTTGAGAGATTATGGCGATCGGTCAAGCTGGTTATTCTTCTTACCAAGAAGCTTTTTGGGGATTAGGCTCATTAACCCATCTGGAAGAAATAAGACAACCAGCATCAAAATCACACCCACAATTAGCTGCCAATCCTGAGTAATCCGATCCACTGAGTTTTGGATCTGACCTAACAAAATTGCAGCAACGATCGGACCGAATAGCGTGCCTCTACCACCTACAGCTACCCAGATCACGACCTGAGTTCCAAAAGCAACACCAAGATAAACAGGTGAAATAAAATTATTCAAGGGAACAAATAATCCGCCTGCAATTCCCGCAACTCCAGCCGAAAGCGTCCAGATGAAAATCTTGAAGCTTGCCACGTCATAGCCTAGGTAAGAAATGCGATTTTCATTCTCTTTAATTGATCGCAAAATCAAACCAAAGTTAGATTGAGTCAACCACCAACTTCCAGCCATGACTAATGAGGCAAAAATCAAGATGATAAAGTAAATTCCTATGGGTGGAACTACTACTCCAAAAAGAATCAGTTTTGATACATCAGTAATCCCGTTGGTTCCTCCCGTATAGGCTTGTTGACTAACAAAGAAAGTCGTTAAAGCCGAGGAAATGGCAAGGGTAATAACTGTGATGTAAACACCACTAACCTTAGAGCGAAAGATAAACGAGCCGATCGCATAGGCAAAACCCGCAGGAATTACGACTGTGGCAATTACTGCGACTGGGAAATACTGTAATGGCGCAATGAACCAAGGTAGTTCTTTTAACCCATTCCACACCATAAAGTCTGGCAATGTACCGCCATAATTATTTGCCGTAGCGGAGAGATTTAGCTTCAAGTAATACGCCATCGCATATCCTCCCAAGGTAAAAAATACTCCATGGGCGAAACTAAGGATACCTGTGAATCCCCAGATTAGATCCAGAGAAACTCCTAAAGTTCCGAATAGCAATAACTTTGCCATCAAGTTGGTCTGGAATGTACCAGCCACAAATGGGAAAATTGTAAAAATTACCAAGACGATTGCGCTTATGATGAGCCATCTTTTCGGAACAAAACTTGCTTGTCGAATTCGACCTACTACTTCTGCCATGTTAAAACCTCCATCGATTGTTGAGCATTAAAAAGCTTTTTCGATTAGCTACGCTTTTGAACCGTAAACAAACCTTCTGGGCGGTAGCGGATCAAGACAATTACCGCCGCTAACACAATTACTCTCGCGGTCGGGTCATTGATTAGGTATGCGATCGCCGCATTAGACTGACCAATCAAAACGGCTCCTGCTAAAACTCCAATAAGTTTATCGACGCCACCAGTTACCACTGTCATCCAAGCATCCACCAGATAATCCTGTCCCATTGGTGGAGCCACACTCTTAAGTGATGAAATAACCGTACCTGCAACTCCTGCAAGTCCACATCCATAGGCGAAAGTGAGCATATCGACAAGGCTGGTATTAACACCCAAGCACTTTGCCATATCTCGGTTTTGGGTAACGGCTCTTACTTCTCTTCCTAATGTCGTGCCATATAGTAAAAAAGCGGTAATCCCTAAAAGTAATAACGCCATGAAAATTATAAACAAGCGGTAATATGAGATCTCAATAGCTTGACCGCCAATTTCAAATGGAGTCCAGTTTCCGCGAATATAAGGAGGAGCTTTGACATACTTAAGTTGAGCGGTAAAGATCAGTTTCACCACACCTTGAAGGACAATACTCAATCCCCAAGTTGCCAAGAGCGTCTCCACAGCTCGCCCGTATAGCCGTCGCACAATCGTCAATTCCACGATTGCGCCAACTATTGCGGTGAACAAGAAAGAAAATGGAATTGTCATTAACAAATCCATTTTAAAATTACTTTGCAATACGAAAGTCGTATATGCGCCCAACATGATAAATTCGCCATGCGCCAAATTAATGATCCGCATCACTCCAAACGTGATCGATAGTCCTAACCCAGTCAATAACAAAATGCCAACAATTCCAACTCCACTAAGAAGCTGGTTAGCAATTGCGATCGGATCGAGAGACTTAGCTGGCGGAGCGGCTTGCGCTAAGTATACTAGTGAAGATAATGCGTTAAATGGCAAAACATTCATGACTTTATTAGTTGGCTGTTAATTGAACCATTTGGTTTTTGCGGTTACTGATTACGTCAATAAGTATAAAAAAACTTAAAACCTAAAAAAGCTGTGGGGGTAGCGGGGCGCTAGCCCCCGCGTTTTTTGGTTTTTTTTTTAAGATAGTCTATAAGCAGATGGAAGAAATAATCACATACATCAGGAATTATACTGGTATATACCGGTGGATT
>JAJAZG010000490.1 GCA_026785865.1 Pseudanabaena sp. CAN_BIN31 | reverse complement strand
CAGAATGTCAAACAGAAAAAAGTTATTAGAAAGTTATATAAAATCACACTTTATACTAACTATTGCGATCTAAGTAATTTCTAAAAGCTAAAATCAAAACTAAAAAGCTGTGGTGTCCGCCACAGCTTTTTAGTTTTGTTACATGAAGATTTGTAATAAAATTACAAATTCTTGGCTGAATCACCGCTTTTGGTAAACTAGATCGCAAATATATTAAATTTTTTATTTTAACCATGAGTGTAGTTAGTCAAGTTTTAGAAAGAGCCGACGAAGAACTGCGTTATCCCAGCGTTTCTGAGTTACAAGGTGTGCAGAATTTTCTCGCCACTGGCGCTCAAAGAGTGCGGATTGCCACAGTCTTGGCAGAAAGCGAAGACAAAATCGTCAAAAAATCGACCGAAGAACTATTTAGAATTCATCCTGATTACATCTCTCCTGGTGGCAATGCCTTCGGTCAAAGGCAACGCACCCAATGCCTTAGGGATTTTACATGGTACATCCGCCTCACTACTTACGGAGTTTTGGCAGGTGATAAAGATCCGATCGAAAAAATTGGGATCATCGGTGTTCGTGAAATGTATAACTCGCTCGGAGTTCCCTTGGTGGGCATGGCGGATGCAGTTCGCTGCCTTAAGAATGCATCTCTAGCTTTGCTCAGCAAAGAAGATGCCACTATCACCGAGCCTTATTTTGATTACATCATTCAGGCTATGTCCTAGGATTTGACATTGTTCTGCCGCGCTTTGCGTTCAAACTAGAACCAGTAAATTCTTGAAAGGGTTGCTTCGCGACCCTTTCAAAAATTTTACTGTGGTTCGTTAAAAACTGTAGTGCAAGCTACAGTTTTTAATGAATTTGGGTTTTATGAGACAGAGGTAGTGCTTTGCATCGCCTCTATTTTTTTGATTTGTGATTCTAAAAATTCGCGAATCCGCTTAATTTGAAAATCACGAGCATAATCGAGAACTTGATTTGCGAAGGGACTAAACGCGGCATCATTTGCTTGGAGAAGCGTGACTTCATCTTGAATTGCGAGAATATCACCCATACGCGCTAGTTGTAGTAATCTCTCAAGCGTACAGTTTGGCGGTGAAATTAGAGGTTGGGCGATCGCTTCAAAATTTCCATCAAATGTATTTATAGTTACAGGATCAAAAACATTTGAACTTTCGTATTGCCATTCCAAATTGAGTAGCGATCGCATCGTATAGAACAAAGCATCAGGATCAACGGGCTTAGTGATGAAATCATTACATCCCACGGCGATACTAAGACTGCGATCTTGATTGAAAGCACTCGCTGAAACCATGACGATCGCTGTTTTCTCGAACATTGGTAATTGACGTAACTGCTTTGTCGTTTCATGTCCATCAAGTTGGGGCATCACCATATCTAGCAAAATCAAATCTGGCTCGAATATCTGCGCTTGAGTTAAGCAGTCATAGCCATCGATCGCCTCAGCCACGATAAAACCGAGCGGCGTAAGCAAATCGCGTAATACCATCCGATTTTCGAGATTATCATCGACAATCAAAATTTTGCGGCGATCGCCTAAATAACCAAAGATCGTACTACTATCTATTGGTGAAATTACGGTGTGATTGGGAACTTCAGCTAATTCAATTTCAAACCAGAAAGTGCTTCCTTCATTGAGCGTACTCTCAACCTGCAATTGTCCACCCATCATCTCGACAATTTTTTGACAAATTGGCAAGCCTAAGCCAGTTCCAGAATAGCGACGGGCGCGATCGCCTACTTGTTGAAATGGGAGAAAGATTTCTTCTAGCTTGTTAGGATCGATGCCTACGCCTGTATCAGCGATCGCGAAACGAACTTTGTAATTATTGCTAGATTCATAAGGCTGAGCGCTAACCGAAAGAGAGACACGACCGCGATCGGTAAATTTAACGGCATTCCCAAATAAATTAATTAGAACTTGGCGCAAGCGTTTTTCATCGCCATACATTGTTGTAGGCAGTGCTGTAAGTGTTTGATAGACGATTTCCACATCCTTATCGCGGACTTGAAACTGAAACATATCCGTAATACTTTGCAGCAACTTGGGAAGATCGAAGTCAATAGGATTGAGTTCCAGTTTTTTAGCTTCAATTTTAGAAAGATCGAGAATATCATTGAGCAAGGTAAGCAGATGTTCGCCGCTACGCTGAATGACTTCTAAACCTGATTGATGTTTATTGGGATCGTTGCTACGTTTGAGGATTTGAGCATAGCCGAGAATACCATTTAAGGGCGTGCGTAACTCGTGGCTCATATTGGCGAGAAATTCGCTCTTAGCACGGTTGGCAGTATCCGCAACTTCTTTAGCCAATTGGAGTTCTCTTTCGGCTTGTTTGCGATCGCTGATATCTTTAATCGCATAGATAGCAAAAACTTTACCGCCAAATTCAATACATTCTGAAGAAACTAGCCCTGTAATTTTTTTACCAGCCTTCGTAATAAAAGTAGATTCAAAGTTGAGTACTCTTCCTTCTAATTTTAAAATTTCTAATACGCGATCGCGCTCTTTTAAATCAAACCAGAGATTCAAATCTGATGGAGCTGCACCGATCGCTTCTTCGCGACTATAGCCCGTGATTTCTGACCATTTATCGTTGACATCAATATGTTTATTGTTCTCGGTAGATAGCATCGCCATCCCATCAGGACTAGAACGGAAAGCTTTCGCAAATTTTTCTTCTGATTCCCTCAGCGCTGCTTCTGTAGATTCATGTTCGAGAATCTCTTGCTGTAAAGCTTGAGTACGCTCGTCTACTTTTTGCATCAACAGGTGTGAATATTCTTCAAGCCGACTATGAGATTTTTGCATTTTACGGCTCATCTGATTGAAGGAAGTTGCTAAAATTGCAAGTTCTTTCACGAGACATGAGTATTCGACTTTTTGATCGAAATTACCTTCGGCGATCGCCTGACTGGCGATACTTAATTGGGTAATCGGACGACTGATCCAACGAGCAGCGATAATCCCAAAGATCGTGGTCAAGCCCAGAGCTATCAAGCATAAAAACACCGTGAAACGGGTATTGTCTGCAATCTGTGCCATGAAATCAGACTCAGGCACAACCACTACAATTTGCCAGTTTAGTCCATAGGTGTTATCAAGTTTGCTGACCTGAAGAAAGTATTTCTCTCCATGAAAATAGATGACTGATTGCTGAATCCGATCGCTTACTTGGTTAGGATAACTTTGCAAATTCTCCGCCGCAACACGGGTTAATTCATCTTGGCTTTGGGTCGCCAAAATCCGTTCCGATTTATTGTCTTTAGTAGATATTGCCACATCAAGATTAGAAGTCGCCACCAGTTTTCCCGATGGCTCAATAATAAATGTCTGTCCGCGATCGCTGACTTTTGTTTGATGCAAAAAGAGATTGATATTTCCTAAAAGCATGGATACGCCTAAGACTCCTTGCAGTTCACCACTGTTTTTATATATTGGTTTAACCAAAGCGATCTCACCTTCGTCAGTCACCAGATTTGTATAAACTTCGCTCCATGTGTCTCGCTTGGCTTTGACCATATTCTGATACCAAGGGCGATCGTGCAAATCAAAACCATGCTTAGCTAACAAAATTGTTTGCGATCTTCCCAAATCATCAGTCATATAGGTGGTAGTAGAATTCTCTACTGCCAAATTATTTTGGATACGTCTTGCTCCTAAATATTGCCCTGAGGTGGTGGCTACGAAAATATTGCTAATCTGAGGAAAGCTTCGCAGTTGTTTCCAAAAATGCATCTGGACTTTCTGCTCACTTTGGGTAGTATCAATCTCTCCTAAATCAATACTATTAGAATTTAAGTTATTCAGAATATAGGGAAGTTCTAAATATGAATGTAAGCGAGTTTGCACCTGCTCGGTCACTTTATTGCGAAGTTGACTAGAAATCTGTTTGACAGCATCTTGACCATTCCGAAATGATAGCCATCCGATTAGCCCGACAATGCCAAAAGTGCTTACCAAAAACGGTGTAATAATCAACAAGCTCAAAGGGAGCTTGAAACCTTTAATCTGCTGACAAGATGAATTTCTATTAACTCCTACGGCAGTTGTTACTAAATTTGTAATCGAAGAAGGAGGAGGTGTAGCTGTCATAGAAATTTATTCAAATCCGAGTCTTCTCAATGCTAGCTTGCGACTTTTCCATACTTGGGTTTCTTGTGGTGATATCTGGATTGCCCGATCGTAAGCAACGATCGCTTCTTCGATCATCCCTAGCCCACTGAGCGCATTGCCCCGACTATACCAAGCAAGATGATCTTCAGGGTTAATCTCTAGCGCTCGATCGTGACTAGCGATCGCCTCTGCATAAAGTTCTAGCTTGCTAAGCACCAGCCCACGATTATTCCATGCGTAATAGTCATCAGGACGAATCTCTAAAGCTTGGTCGTAGCTGGCGATCGCTTCAGTATAGTTGCCCCACTGTTCCAGCGCTTTGGCGCGGCTATACCAAATCTGATGATCGCGAAGCTTGTATTCTAAAGCGCGATCGTAACTGGCTACAGCTTCTCCGTAATTTCCAATACTCTCAAGAGCATAGGCACGACTAAACCAACCCTGTACATAATCTGGCTTGATCGCTAAGGCTTTTTCACAATAATTGATCGCCTCTTCATATTTGCCGAGAACGCCGCAAACTAAGCCTTTACCACCATAGGAATAATAATAATCAGGCTTGTATTTGAGAGCAGTGTTGTAACTGTCGATCGCTTCTTCGTAGCGTCCTAACATACTCAATGAAGTCCCAAGATTGTGCCAAGCTGCATAAAAATCTTCTTTAGAAGCGATCGCCTGTCGATAGTTTTCTACGGCTTCTTCATGGTGATTGGATAAATCTAGAGCCACTGCACGGTTATACCAAGCCAAATGGTTATCAGTGCGAATCTGCAAAGCGCGATCGCAATTGGCGATCGCCTCTTGGCAACGATTGCCAGCTACTAATAAACCACCTTGCTCTAGTAATAGCTCAATGCGGCGTTCCGAAATTAAGGGCTGAGCGGCGATTAGTTTTTGGAGATCGTCATATTTGCGATCGCGCACCTCTTCGCTAATCAGGGCATAGGTCTCATAGCGATCGTCACTGACCCAGCGAAAAGCCTCTTGACGCATCAGTTCCATGTCAGTGGGAAACTCAAACACATCAACGGCATTGTCAAAAAGTTCGGGATTGCTATCGATAAAAAACTTGAGTGCAAATAAGGGTAGCAAAAATATAAAACAAATCGAAAATTTTTCCCTAAGTTTAGATTGTAATAAAATCAGATGGGCAAGCGGGCGCGGAAGATGAGTCAACTTTTCGCCTAACTCGCGATCGTCTAGGTCATCGACCTTATTTTCTAAAAAATCTTCTATGCCTGAGACAAACAGTAAATTTGTTTCATGTAAATCTGGCTTGTTCGTAAACATTTCATAAAAATCATCAATCGGGCGATCAAGATTTAATACCTGAACTTTTTGATGCGCTGCGTCTACTTTCACTCTTTTAATAATTTGTTCCCCCTCTGGCGGCGAACAGCGCACAAATAACATGCCAAAATCTTGCTTATTTTGTAGTAAATCCAATAGGCGATCGTATTCTG
>JAJAZG010000489.1 GCA_026785865.1 Pseudanabaena sp. CAN_BIN31 | reverse complement strand
GATCGCCATTGGCGGCTATGGAACAGCGAATGGTATCGACAACATACCCATCCTGACGGGCTTAGTTTTGAAATTCATGAAAGTATAGATCGACTCTATACCCAAGGTTATCGCGCGATCGAGGTCACTATTGCTTACCGTTACATTGATCTAGTTAGACCTTATCTCGAAAACTCCTCCATCAATTCCAGTGCTAATGTGCAAAGTTTGTATGGCTTAAGTGTAAAATTTAGCTCTCCCGAAGAGCAAGAACCATGCTGGGGCGTTATTAACTTTCAATTAAAAAAAGAATTAGGAGTACCGAAAGGCTATCCATATTTTCGCTCTTTTTAAAGTTGTGGGTTTGAGTGATCCAGATAACCTTTTGAAAGTGACGCGAAGCGTCACTTTCAAAAGGTTATCTGGGTTCTATGACAGCGCATGGCGCTGTAATCGTTTGATATTTTAGATACATCTTGGAGAGAAATTGCCTTGCGTCATTTTAAGGTACTGGGTATGCCCGTCCATATCCATAAAAACTATAGCGATTGGCTTGCCCAGCGATTGCAAGCCAATCAAGGCACTCACGTTGTGACGTTGAATGCCGAAATGACCATGCAAGCTCGTAAAAATCGAGACTTGGCAAATGTGATTCAGCAAGCTGAGCTAGTTGTGCCAGATGGTTCTGGCATTGTGCTGTATCTGCGATCGCGAGGTGAAAAAATTGCACGATGTCCGGGGATTGAGCTATCTGAGCAGGTTGTGAAGATCGCCGCCGAAAATCAATGGCGAATTTTCTTGATCGGTGGCGCTCCCGATGTTATTGATACCGTTGTCGATAGTTGGCGAAAACAGTGGGCAGATATTGCGATCGCTGGCACTCATCACGGTTACTTTGATCAGGCGATCGAGCAACAAGTTTGCGATCGCTTGCAAAGCTCTCAACCGAACTTGATCCTTATCGGTTTGGGTGTGCCGCGTCAAGAGCTATGGATTCAAAAACACCGCCATCTTTGCCCCAATGCAGTATGGATTGGCGTGGGTGGCAGTTTTGATATTTGGGCTGGCATAAAAACTCGCGCCCCTGCATGGTTAAGCAATAATCATTTAGAGTGGCTATACAGACTCTATCAAGAACCTTGGCGCTGGCGACGAATGCTCTCACTTCCGCATTTTGTCTGGTGTGTCACCAAAGAATCTTTATTAAATCGATGAAATATCACCATACTTCGATCCGAACATCGGACATTTTTCAGACGATCGCTTTTTATGAGGCTCTAGGCTTTGAGGTGACAGAACGCTTCACGGCGGGGATCACTCTAGCTTGCTGGATGCATGGGGCAGGGACTAATCTCGAATTAATGCAAGTTCCTGAACCGAAAAATATTCCCGATCCCTTTAATGATGAGCATTATGTAGGTTACTACCACCTATCGTTTCATGTAGAAAATTTGGCAGCTTTTTTAGATGAACTAGTTAACAAGTTAGGTAAGGTGAAATTGCTTTTGCCACCTAGAGAGCAAATAATTGGCGATCGCACCTATCAAGTCGCCTTTATTGCTGATCCTGATGGACTGCCGATTGAATTAATGCAACCTTAAAACCCAAGAAGCTGTAGCGTAGACTGCGCGATCGCTACAGCTTCTTGGGTTTTCCAAGTAACATCAGTTAACAAATAATTTTTAGCTAAATTTAGTTAAAAATTTTAAAAATGACTGAGTGCGTGTTGTAAGAAGAGTTTTGCGATAAGCATCGGCGGCTTTCTTGATCGCATCAGCTTGAGTGGGATAGGAATGAATCACACTAGAAAGAGCATTTAAGCCCTGTTTTGTGGCGATCGCTAAAGTGATTTCGCTAATCATTTCGCCAGCATGACGCGCCACAATCGTCGCGCCGAGAATGCGATCGCCGCCGCGCTGATGCAAGATTTTAACAAAGCCTTCGGTTTCTCCATCGTAAATAGCGCGATCAACTGAGGAGAATGGAATTTTAATCTCATCGGTTTCCATTCCTTGAGATTGCGCTTCTTTTGCATATAGACCAACATGAGCAATTTCAGGATCGGTATAAGTTACCCAAGGCATCACTAAATCGCTGAGTTTACTTTTTCCTAAACCAAATGGAGCAAAGAGCGTATTCTTAATTACGATTCGAGCAGCAGCATCGGCGGCATGGGTAAACTTCCACTTCATACAGATATCTCCTGCGGCAAAAATGCGCGGATTTGTAGTCTGGAGATAGTCATTTACAAATACACCACGTTTCTGGTCATATTCCACGCCCACAGATTCTAAATTTAGGCTTTCAACATTTGGAGATCGCCCCGCACCAACTAAGATTTCATCAACCTCAATTTGATTCACAATTCCATTTTGTTGATAATGGATAACTTTACTAGTATTAGTTTTTTCGACTTGGGCGATCGCGCAATCAAGAATTAAATTTAATCCCTCGCTAATAAATTTTTGCTGCACAATTTCTGCCGCATCAGCATCTTCGCGATCAAGTAGATGCGGATTTTTATGCAGTAAAGTCACTTCACAACCCAAACGATGAAAAGCCTGTGCTAACTCACAACCAATTGCGCCGCCGCCAATTACTGCCAATCTTTTAGGGCGATCGGTCAG
>JAJAZG010000488.1 GCA_026785865.1 Pseudanabaena sp. CAN_BIN31 | reverse complement strand
GTGCTATTTGTCGGTAAATAAAGCTGAATAATCTTGCGCTTGATCAGTGGCGACTGAGCAGAGAGAGTGCTGCGAGCATTGCGCCATTCAGCATCGGAGCGACAAAATAAACGCAATGCTAAATCAACGGTGGGCTGTTTAGTATTGTCATTATTGAGAAACTCATAGAGTCTTTCATAGCGGCGGCTGATTTCGGGGGCTAGACAAAGAATTAATAGATCGCGCTCGAAGTGACCTAGCTCTAGCCGATCGCACAAGGTAGGAATCGCTAGCCGAATATTATGACTAGCTTCAAGGCGATCGCCATAACGTCCAAGGGGATGCGGAATTTGCGGTGAATGCTTGGGAACCTGACCACCACCTTTAGATGGATCGATCGCAATGAAACCTTTCCACCAATGACTCGTGGCGCGATCGGCGGCGGATTTGGCAACGCGATCAACTTCTTGATTGTTTTGGCGTTGCTTAGCTAGCGATCGCATCAATACGCGATCGAGCCAAGCTAGCTCTGCTTTGAGATATGACCAATTATCCGCAAAGGGTTGAACTTCAGAAAAAGCAGTGACTTCACCTGTTTCGGCGATCATGCCACGCCTCGGCGCAAAGTACCACGAATGAAGATGCTCACAAATATGCCAAAACCTAATAGGGCGATCGCCGAATTTGCGATCGTCATACTGCCCCAAGGTGCAATAAACACCACGCTATCCCATGCCCATGTGCTGTGACTATACACATAACGAATTGGCTCGATCGCCCAAGATAAGGGATTGAGGCTGGCGATCCATTGCAACCAAGTCGGCATAAAAGTAAGGGGCGCGAGGGCGGTACTAGAAAACATCAATGGCAAATTCACCAAGAAAATAAACGCCAACATCTCCTGATGTCCTGGCATTGCAAAAGCAAGTCCTAAGCTCAGCATCGTAAAATCGACGATCAGCAACATCAAGATTAGAGCCATCACCGCTAACCCACTCAAACTCGGCAATCCCGCCCCCATCAAGCCACTAACCGAGACGATCGCCAGAGTTTGCACGGTACTCAGAGCGATGATAAAAATCGCAGAAGCAGCAATTATTGAAAATCGTGATACCAATGGCGCGACTAAGATGCGATTGAGAAAACCAAATTCGCGATCGAACAACATTGGCAATCCCGAATTAAGCGCACTGCTAAAGGCTGTAAATACAATGATCCCTGCCGCTAAAAACTGCACATAGGTCTGACCATCACCGACCAAACCTTTAGGCAAACCGCTAAATAATGCACCAAACAATAATAACCACATCAGAGGCTGCAATATACCTGCGATTAAGGTGGTAGGGCGGCGACGCAGTTGAATAAATAGCCGCGTGGTTAAAGCGGTCACTTCTTGCCGAAAGTCCGCCGACAAAAAATTCGGCATGGGGCGATCGGGTTGCTTTGGTTGTGGTTCTTGGATTGGTAAAGGTGGTAGAGAAGTTTGAGTCATAGGTTTATTTGGACAAATTGCCACAATGAGTAGGTAAGTATAAAAACCCTTAAAACCCAAAAAGCTGTAGCGCACGCGCAGCGTGCGCTACAGCTTTTTAGGTTTTGGTTTTTATGTTTACCTACTTATCAATCATAACGTTACTGACAGTTCAGTCTGCAACCTAGGTGTCCCCTCTATAATTTTATATAGATCGTTAGCAATAAATTCAGAGACACAATAATATTCATGGACGTAAAAGCCGCAGTCGCCTTCGCCGCAGGACAGCCTCTCAAAATCGAGACCGTCCAACTAGATCCGCCCAGAGCAGGTGAAGTCCTCGTCGAGATCAAAGCTACAGGCGTGTGTCATACCGATGCCTTTACTCTTTCTGGAGCCGATCCAGAGGGCTTATTTCCTGCCATCCTCGGACATGAGGGCGCGGGTGTCGTGGTTGAAGTGGGCGCGGGTGTGACCTCTCTCAAAGTAGGCGATCGCGTGATTCCTCTCTATACTCCTGAATGTCGCAATTGTTCCTATTGCCTGAGTGGTAAAACCAATCTCTGTCAAGCAATTCGCGTCACCCAAGGGCAGGGCTTAATGCCCGACGGAACCAGTCGATTTTCTTTTAATGGTGAAAAAATTCATCACTATATGGGAACTTCCACTTTTGCGAATTATACCGTTCTCCCTGAAATTGCCCTTGCGAAGATCCGTGATGATGCACCTTTCGATAAAGTCTGCTATATCGGCTGCGGCGTAACCACAGGTATCGGCGCAGTAATTAATACCGCCAAAGTGGAATATGGTTCTAATGTGGTTATTTTCGGCTTAGGCGGCATCGGCTTGAATGTAATCCAAGGCTGTCGCATGGTGGGCGCAAATATGATTATTGGCGTAGATATTAACCCTAAAAAACGTGCCCTCGCCGAAAAAATGGGAATGACCCATTTTGTAAATCCTCTAGAAGTAGAAGGCGATCTCGTTCCCTATCTGGTCGATCTCACTAAAGGCGGTGCAGACTATAGCTTTGAATGTATTGGCAGAACAGACACGATGCGACAAGCTCTCGAATGTTGTCATAAGGGTTGGGGCGTGAGTGTGATTGTCGGTGTGGCGGGTGCGGGTCAAGAAATCAGCACAAGACCATTCCAACTAGTGACTGGTCGAGTTTGGAAAGGGACTGCCTTTGGTGGCGCGAAGGGGCGGACTGATGTGCCAAAAATTGTGGATTGGTATATGGAAGGAAAAATTGATATTGATAGTTTGATTACGAATGTGATGCCGATTGAGCAAATCAATGAAGCTTTTGACCTAATGCACAAAGGCGAAGCTATTCGCACTGTATTGACATTTTAAACAGTCGTAAACAGACAAGGGGCTTAAGCCCCTTGTTATGGAGGGTAATTACTCTTGCGTGCGCTGGATTGCCTCTGTTGTAAACAGACAAGGGGCTTAAGCCCCTTGTTATGGGCTTTACCATTCTTGATGGCTATAACTTCGACTAAATTATTTCATTTTGGACTTTAACGATCATGAAAGCAAATTTTTGGGACATAGTACGTTACTTTAAGCGCTATCGAACAGTGGCGATCTGGAGCATTGCAGGTTCGAGTTTGTTTGAACTTATCGATCTGACCGTTCCCTATGCGGTTGGACAAATATTGAATGTGTTGTCAGGGCGATCGCTTGATCGCGAAGTTGATAGCTTCATCACGGCAACGG
>JAJAZG010000487.1 GCA_026785865.1 Pseudanabaena sp. CAN_BIN31 | reverse complement strand
GGTGTTTGGGGAGAAGCTATGCGACAGATTGGTAATGCGGTTCCTGTTCTACTTGCTGAGACAATAGGTAATGAACTTGTAAAAACACTAAACACACGTAACCAGAGTGTTGCGTCGGAAGGAATCGAGCGATTGGTGCATTGCTAAGTTTTTTGATCGCCGATGAACACAACCGTTATACCGCAAGGCTATCTGTAGACGCTACAGCAAATTGAGAACAAACCCACCACTAAATTTTTTGTAAAAGCCCCGCTTCGCGGGGCTTTTACAAAAAATCTGGGTTTGGTTTGATCGGGATTTGCTGTAAGCTAAAGTTCACTCGTCAGTATTTGGTATTAAGGCAAGGTAAAGATGCTTCCAAAACTCTTTGTTTATGAGTATGCTACCAAAAACATCACATTGCGCCACTACCAAAATCTTGAGCTTTCATTCAATCGCTTGCAAAACTACTTTTGGTGAGAGCTTATCCTTAAACCAAACCACCAGCGCATCTGTATCGTTTACTTTTACCCCAGCTTTTTCTAGATTCAATCTTTCCGAAATTGCCAAAATCAAATTCTCACAATTAGCTTGCCTTACTTGCGAAAACTTTTTGCGTAAATATTCAGGTCGCCAATACCCGTCAGTTTCAGCAAGAGATATTATTCCCGAATGGAATTCAAACTGCCGTTCCTATGTACTGCTCCTATTACAACCTGCGCCTATGGGACTATTTTTTGGCCCCGCCCGTGCTACGATAGGTGTCCTGTTTCTGAGCGATCACCTACAGTTTTATTTAATATGTTGCAATTTTTTCAATTTGAAGCCGAGTTTGTCGCCTCGTTGCGTTGTATACCCATGCAAGTTCGTTATAAGCTAGACACTTGCGGCATCAAACTAAAACTTCAGCATTGGTATAGTTTTTCGACTAGCGAACGTCAACAACTAATTGATTTACCTTGTGCCACCAATATAGAAATTGAAAACTATCGCGAAAATCTGCGATCGCTAGTTTTTCAACATTTTAAAACCTATCCCAGCGATCTGCCAATTGACGCAAACCCTGCTTGGATGCAGATAAGAATTCCTGATAGCGTTTTGCACCACGCGCAAGAATTAGATATGGCGATCGCGCTCTCACAATGGCAAAACCTCACTCCCCTACAACGCTTTGCTCTAATTAAGCTCAGCACATCTAATCACGAAAATGATAATTTTTTACCCGCTTTACAAGAATTTGGGTTGACATAAAAAAAGGGAGTGCTAAGCACTCCCCTTTTTTTATGTGAGTTGGCTCAAACGATAGCCAACACCATGAATCGTTTCGATCAAGTTGTGAGGAGCAGCAGCACCCTTTAACTTGTTGCGAAGACTCTTGATCGTGGCATTGATCGTATCCTCTCTAGGTGGATCAGTCAGCGACCAAACATGCTCCACAATTGTGATCCGCTTCAGCACTTGACGACCATGATGGAGCAACAACTCTAAAATGTTGTACTCCTTAGGAGTCAAATGAACGGATAGTCCTGCATAAGTAACCTCATGCATTCCTGGGTCAAGCTGTAACTCGCCCCAACGTAAAACAGTGGGTTCTGCAATTTGGGCGCGGCGCGATAAAGCGCGAATACGAGCCATCAATTCAGGTACATCGACTGGCTTGACAACATAATCGTCAGCACCAGCATCTAGACCCTGAACTTTGTCCGTACTCATATCGAGCGCAGTCACCATGATGACGGGGATATTGTTGCCATGGGCGCGTAAACGGCGGCATAGGTTAATGCCGTCTAGTTTTGGCAACATGACATCTAACAAGATCAGGTTGTAGTCGTCAGATTGGGATTTTTCCCAGCCTTCCTCCCCATCTCTTGCGATATCGACAACACAGTGCTGAGTCGTTAACACATCAGCTAATGTGTCACCTAAATTGTAATCATCTTCTACAAGGAGAATTCTCATTGGCTCGAACAAATCTTAGTTATGTAAGCTTGATAGGCGCTTAATTATATGTTAACGGATACCTTTACAGGCTTATAAAGAATATGAACTTTATAAACATCGTTAACATGATTCACCCCTATCTATGGCTATCATATACGAAACGTTGAACATTTTTTCATAAATGCAAAAATTTTAAGTGTTATTGCAATAACAATCTTCACTGACGATCGCCTCTAGCCGTACATCCCAAATATCATGAGGAAGCGCATCTAAATAAAATTCATCAAAAATAATTCCTGCCTTAAATCCTGTCGAGTTAGGCAACCAGCGATCGTAAAAGCCGCCGCCATAGCCGAGCCGATAACCTTGCCGATCGCAAGCCACCGCAGGAATCAAAATTAGATCGATATTTGCTAAATCCATAAGTGGCAAGTCATGATTTGGCTCAAGAATCCCAAAAGCACCTGATCGCATATTATTCTCAAAATCTGCGATCGCGACTTGATGCCAAATTAAATTTTTTTCGATACAGCGCGAAAATCCCCAATTTTTGTGAGGAAAGCTTTGCCAAAGGTTGGTTAAATCTGGCTCTTGGCGAAAACTGCTAAAAGTCAAAATATTTTGGGCTTGTTGGAAAATTTGCCAATTAGTGAGGCGATCGCATAGCGCTTGACTTTTCTTTTGCCAAATCCCATGAGGAATTTGGCGGCGCTGATTTAGCAATGCTTGTCTAAGTTGTTTTTTGGTTTGCGGAATAGCTGTCATCGCTTTGATCTATTTTTGCCTTGCTTGGAGCCTGAAAGAGACTGCGATCGCCCACATAGCTAGCTGTCGCTAAAAACCCAAAAAGTGGTGGCGGCGCTCCGCGCCACCACTTTTTGAGTTTTGATTTGTCCTGATACAAGTGGCGACAGCTATATAATCAAGATATCTAGATTAAGCCTTATGCGTTACTCAAATTCAGAATCAAATACGCTGAGCCGCCGCTACGAGTTGCCGACTTGTTTGCTAGAGGTTTGGACAGAGCGATCGCCACTATCGGATTGGCAGTCGCAAATCGTGGCTCAAAATTTGCATTTTCGTCTACGACTTAATCAAAGCAGAAAAACGATCAAAGGCGATCAGCAGCAAATTACTAATTTGATCGAAGTTGTGACCGCCTATTGCGATCGCTGGTTAGCGCAAGATAATCTTGATACTCTCGATCACGCGATCGCCGTTCCCAAATTAACCAAGCTGCAACTCTCGACATTACAACTATTTGACCTCTACGAAAGTCTAGAACTCTGTGCCAATGAGTTTGTAATTCTGCCCAATGTGGTGCTAGAAGTGCACCGACTCAATCCCGACTGGCTCAAGATTGTTGCAGGTGCGATCGCGATCGTGGGTGTCAGTATTGGCGCGATTCGTTTGATTTCATTTCCTGCTGACGAACAACCCAGCTACCAAATCGCTGCTACTCCCGATGCTTCTGAAAAAGCATCAATACCGCCAGCCGCTGGCTCCGAAGATAAATCTGAAAATACTGCAAAGATTGCCGCTTCACCAAAATCTGCAAATCCGATCAACCCCTCTAATCCTAATGTCGCTAAAGCAAAACCTAATACAGCGATCGCGCCGATTCCCTCTCAACCTCAAACAGATCGCGATCGCAAACCTCTAGAAAAAACAGATAAAGTGGCGATCGCTCCTGAGCCTAATATTTCTAAGTCTGATAATCGTCAGCGCGTAGCGGATAATCTTCCTGCTGCTTTTGGTGACCCCACAGCAGCAAGTTCCACAATACAATCAAGACGCTTAGAAATTCCCAGTGAAATTCCCAATAAAGATGCTTCTCAACCCGCAACAGTCACGACAGAATCATTACCATCTGCTAAATCACCTATTCCTTCTGCTGCCTCGCGTGCTGCTAATGACAATATTGCCACTAACATCAAAGTCTTACAGATTCAATCAGAATTACCCAGTGACATAACCACAGCGTTAGCTCGTTATATACAAGATCAGCAAATCACTCCATCTGAAACGGGAACGATCGCCTTTAATCTAGAAATTTCAGACGATCGCATTAGCAATATATCCATTGATAGTCAAGTTTCCACATTAAAAGCTCCCAATGCGATCGCTGAATTAGAAAAGATTATTTTAAATTGGCGATCGCCCAATCCTGTTACAGGAAAAATTCGTCTAGTCTTGCAATTATAGCTATCGCCCCCAGAAGGTGGAAGGCGGCGCTCCGCGCCGCTTTCCACCTTTCGGGTTTTATTGGGACGCAAAGCGTCGCCTTGTTTAAGAACTAAGTTGGAATACAAAACTAACTTTGTCACCCTTGCCGAGCGAAATGCGATCGCCTGCTCTGAGCTTATGCCGATTTCCCGCAGGTAGAGGCAGATTATTAATGTAAGTACCGTTGGAGCTACCTGTATCTTCAAAATAAAAAGAGCCACCATCAGCGCGAATATCCGCATGAATGCGCGAAACAATATCTGAATCTGGAAAACCAGATACATCAATATCGGGAGGAATTACCGTATTAGGCTTGCCAATATGCACAACTGGTAGATGGGCAGGAATTTCGATAGTGAGATTGGTTTGCAAATGCAACAGAGATGCAGCAAATTGCTGCAACTGAGTTTTTGGGCTAGCTTTAGGGGCAGGCTTACTTATTGGCTCATTTGCAGATGCAGTTACAGGTGGATTATTTACTTCTGCTTCGAGCAATGCTTCTATCTCCGTGAACCGAGGTACAGATGGTACTTCGGCGATAGGATTTGCAGTTAAATTTTCAGCAGAATCACCTTCGGTCGGCTCTTCAGGTAAAGAATTTGACATAGGGATGGGAGGATTTTCAGTTGATGGTGTAGTTGATGGCGCGATCGCCTCTTCGGTCTTAATATCTTGGCGCGGATTAACAGATGCCCCACTCAAATTAAACCCACAATGTCCACAAAACTTAGCATCTGACAACACAGTTGAATTGCAGCTAGGGCATTGAATATATTTGACGATCGGCAACGGCGTAAAGCAAGCTTCGCAGTTTACGGCTCCGTCGGGGTTAGCATGAGCGCAATTAGGGCAGTTAATCATCAAATTATGGATTTGGGGGCGTTTGCAGTACGGTTTTGGATGCTATCCGTGTTTTTTTGCGATCGGCTTCGCTCAGAGCCGTGCCTGTTTGTAGACGAGTTGCATTATTTTGCAAGATCGTTGAGGCATTTTTATCGCCCATTTGCAAAGCTGTTTTCGCAGCAGATTGTAACATTGTCGCTGCACCTGCGCGATCGCCCTGTTGGAGCTTTTGTTCGGCAAGCTGAGTTTGGCGATATTTGGCTAAAGCTAATAAATGATTTTGTACTTGTGGATCGACCTGTGGCACGAAGTCTTGGACTAACTCGGCAGCGATCGCCACAGGTGCTGACATTGAGTTAATTTGTCCTAGCGCGGGAAGATCATAACGAACTTGTACCGTCACAATCGGAATTTCGGAACTAGTAGGATATTCGGCGATATAACTAGCAGGACTGATATAGAGGTTAAACAGCACAACTCGTTCTACATCCGTCATCAGATCGCCGAGTCTCACAATAATCGCATTACCCTCAGTTTGATAGGACAACTCGATCGTGTCAGGGGACACTTGGGCGATCGGTTTTAATTCCGCCAATCTGACGTGGGGCGCAAGCTGTAAAATCAAATGAGCATTAGTCAGCCTGATCGCTTGAACCCGTTTTAATAATTTCTGAAATTCTTCACCCGCCGCCGCAGGATTGGGAATATATGCCATCGCACCACCACCCGCGTCAGCGATGCGTTCCAGTATATCCTGATTCCAACTATCGCCAAAACCGAGGCTGTGCAAGGTCATGTTGTACTCAGTCGCTAAGCGTGAAAACTGAAAACAACGCTCATTATCACCATGCTCGTTTTCGCCATCGGTCAACACAAAAATCTGGCTCACCGTGCCATCTTTGCCCTTACTGGTTTCCTGTAAGCCCAGCTTGATCCCATCATCGATACAGGTGCCACCCGATGCTTTGAGTGATTGAATTTTTTGTTTGATCGATTCAGTGCGCTCAACGAGTTGATTATCGACGACTACATGCGCTTTGTGGTCAAAGCCAATCACACTAATCCGATCTTGCGGATACATCTGATCAACCAGATCGCGAGCCGCTCGTCTAACAGTGTCAATGGGTTGACCTCCCATCGAACCGCTGTGATCTAAAACAAGGCATAAATTAAGCGGTGCATTGTTGCCATCAACATTAGCCTTAGCCGAAACCGCGATCGCCAACTGACGTTGACTACTAGCTTGGACACTATCGAGAGCGCGATCGCTTAACTTACAGGTCAGATTTACACTCATAAAAACCCACGATAATTGCGAAACTCACTCGCTGAGAGGGAAATGAACGAGAGAATTTATTCCCTTATTAAATAGTATAAACCCAATTTTCTGATAAACAAACTCCCCAATATTGAGCAAGCATTAAGTTATATAGCTGAATTTCTATCAAGAAATTTTTTATTGAACTCACCTTTGCTAGACTGAATTTAATTATTGAGACATACTAAAAATAAGGAATCGGGTAAGTTTAATATGCCTTACTCAGCAGAGATCAGTCGTCGTCAACCTAGTTGCTTCCTCTTCCTTATCGATCAATCTGGATCGATGGCGGATGCATTTTCTAACGATAGTGCGAGCAAAGGCACATTTAAAGGAGCAAATCAAAGCTTCCATAAGACTAATGAACCCATCCAAAAAGCACAAGCTGTTGCCGATGCCGTAAATCGTTTGTTGGACTCCCTCGGACAACGCTGCGTCAAGGGTAATGAAATTTATGACTATTTTGATGTTGGCGTAATTGGTTACAACAGTGAAGTGTCATCAGCATTGGATGGGATTGCTGGTGAAAAAGCGATCGCCCCAATCGGCAAGATTTACGAAAATCCCACTGAATTGGAAAAACGCGCTCAAAAACTGCCTGATGGAATGGGCGGTTTAGTTGAGGTCTACAATGACTTTCCCATTTGGTTTAAGCCGATCGCTAGTGGTGGTACGGCTATGTGCAGTGTATTTGCCATGGCGCGAATTTTGCTAGAAGAATGGATTGAAGAGCATCCCAATAGCTATCCACCAACGATTATCAATATTACTGATGGTGAGTCTACCGATGGCAATCCGACCGAAGAAGCGATTAATCTCAAGACATTGAGTACTTCTGACGGTTCAGTGCTGCTATATAACATTCATCTTTCCGCAGAATATACACAGCCTGTGTCTTTCCCAAATACGGCGGAAGTATTGAACGATCCATATGCTCGTCTGATGTTCGATCTTTCAAGTCCTCTGCCCTATGCCGCCCAAAAAGCGGCTGAAAAAGAAGGCTATAAAATTACATCTGATGCTAAAGCATTTATGTTTAATGCCGATCCAGTGAAGCTAATCCAGTTCCTTGACATCGGTACACGTACTGAAAATTTACGTTAAATTCTTACCAAAAACACATGCGGCGCGATCGCGCCGCATGTGTTTTTGGTAAGAATTTAACGTAAATTTTCAGTACGTGTACCGATGTCAAGGAACTGG
>JAJAZG010000486.1 GCA_026785865.1 Pseudanabaena sp. CAN_BIN31 | reverse complement strand
GTACGAGTCTCCTGTAAAAGAGCTTTCTTCGGGAAGCCCGCGCTCTAACTGTACTCAGTTGAGCGTCGGGAGGATGTCACCACCTTGATTTTAAGTCTTTTATGGCAATAATTCTCATTGTTCTTACAAAGGTGGTATCCGTGCGATTACACCACTTTTTAGCGGCTCAGGACGCTCTTTCCATGCCAACATCCCATCAGGGCGATCGCCATACATTTCCGCACAGGACAATATTGCAGATAGTGTTTCTGGCATATTTTCAGCATCGCTGGGCAAATTCCCAAATAGATAGGAATATTTACCTTCAGATGTAAAAGTGACGATGCAAGCATGACTGCAAGCGCTCATGCATGATACGGCTTTGATTTCAAACTGCGATCGCTTGTCCCAGTTTTGATAGATTTGCGAAAGCTCTTTAAGCAATGTTTCACCACCACTAACACCTACTTTTTTGCCATTTTGCCAAGTGCTAGCACAGGTCGTACAAACTAATAAATTATGGGTCATTTTTGCCTTAGATTTTTGACAAAAACAGATGTATAAATCATGCTTCGCGTGATTTATACATCTGTTTTTATGTTTTTTTATGTATTAGATTATTATTTTTCGCTGCTAGGTGAAGAATTGTAGAGAGCGTCAAGTCTGGAGCGAGCATCATCAACATTAATTGATTTGATTACCATTAATGGTTCGTCGATATATTTGCCATCTTTGTCCCATAACTCAGGATGAGCGTATTGAGGGGCTACGCGACGACCACGATTATTTTGATAGCCGCGTGCATCATTCTGAGAGAGTGCGATCATACTCCGAATCAGATTGCTGATTGCGAAGATAGAGAGGACAGTAAAAGCGAGTATGTAAATGATCTGTACCATGTCTACTTTCCTAAAAATATATGTTGTATGTAGATTAAACGAGCTAAGGCTTGAGTGAAAAAATCAGGGATCAAAACTAAAGTCTTAAAATCAAAATCAAAATCAAAATTTAAGTTTAAACTGCTTGACTACGATAGTAGCGCATCCCTACGGATTGGCATTCCATAAGTAGTGCGTGCCAAGGTTTCATTGTTGCCATGTCTACCCCAACTTGATGTCCTATGGCGCGAAATAAGGCGATCGCGACAGCAACTTCTTTAAGCGCATTTTCGACACGTTCTAGTAAACTTGTTTGATCTGATTCTTGCAAAAAGTCTATGCGTTCGCCAGAGAGTAGTTTCTGAGAGCGTTCAAACCAGTAAACAAAATCTTCTAGTAGTGGTTCTAGAAGCTGTCTAAGCATTTCAGGATCGGGAGTGGCGGCATTACTCATGGAAAGTATGATTTTTAGGGGCAGTAGTATCAGCGCTGTATATAGTTTGTTAAAAGCAACTATTTTTATAGGTTGTATTATAGCATTTTGTTACTTTTCTTAACATTAAACTTATGAGTCTTGATTCTTCGGCTAATTTGATCGCATTGCAACATTTGATCGATGTGGTGGCGAAGTTGCGATCGCCTGATGGTGGATGTCCTTGGGATTTGGCGCAAACGCCTAAAAGCTTGATCCCCTATGTGATTGAGGAAGCCTATGAGGTGGTGGATGCAATTCAATCAGGCGATAGTAAGGCGATCGCGGAAGAGTTAGGGGATCTATTAATGCAGGTGGTTTTGCACTCACAGATTGCCAGCGAAGCCAATCAATTTTCGATCGCGGAAGTCGCGCAAGGGATCGCCCAAAAGTTAATTCGCCGACATCCCCATATATTTGGTGATGTTAGTGTGGAAAATATGGAGGAAATTCATCAGAATTGGGAAAAAATTAAGGCGGAGGAGAAAGGTGTAGATTTCGCAGATACCCAAAAACTGAGTTATAAGCTCAAACGCTATGCGCGATCGCTGCCGCCTTTAACGGCTGGGATGAAGATTTCCCAAAAATCAGCAGCTCAAGGTTTTGAGTGGGAAAATGTCGATGGAGTATGGGCAAAGTTTCAGGAGGAGCTAGATGAGTTGCATCATGCGCTAGAACATGAATCTAAGCAAAATCAACAAGCTGAGTTAGGGGATCTACTATTTACATTGATCAATGTGGCGCGTTGGTATGGGCTCGATCCATCGGAGGCTTTGCAGTCTACTAATCGCAAGTTTATTCAGCGTTTGGAAATGATTGAAACTTTAAGCGATCGCCCCATCGATAGTTTGACGACTGAGGAGCTAGACAATCTCTGGAAACAAGCAAAACTTAATCTAAATCGGAATGTTGGGATTTGAACCCAAGACCCCCACTACCCCAAAGTGGTGCGCTACCAAGCTGCGCTACATCCCGTTGCGTTTTTGACGCTTTCTTAGGATAACATGATTGGCTGCAAATTCTGCTAAATCATAAAAACATTAGATAAAAGTGTTGTAAATCAATCACATAGAGGCTTTGAGCAGTGTTTGAAAGTTTTTAACCGTGTATTTTAACTTAACGCTGATTTGTGCGATCGCTAGCATGGGGAGAAAGCGATCGCAAATTTAAATTAGTTGTTAGTTTGGGTATCTTCAAGAATTAAATCAAATATTTTTCTATTTTACTAATCGCTTCTTGAATGTCTAATAGTCTTTCTCTATCATTTCTCATAGATTTATCGACTCCTGCCAGACTTGCTCTCTAATTCTATTTTTTAAACCTTCTACTGTGACAACATCGACTTTAGTATTTAGGAGCATTTCTAAATCTCGAATTAGTCCAACAGGAAACCAAGGTGTAGTTTTTTCGAGATCGTAATCAATTAAAAAGTCAATACAGCCTATTGAGGGTTTGAGTAATACAGATAATTTTTTGAAAGTGTCGCTTCGCGGCACTTTCAAAAAATTATCTGGGTTCTATGGCAGCGCAAGGCGCTGTATCGCTCTCTAGATTTTCTTCGCCACGAGCTACGGAACCAAAAATCCGTACATTGTAGGCTCCGTGTTTAGCGGTGATCGCTAGTATGGTTTCTTTGTTTTCCTGTATTTGTTGTTTTCGTATCATGGTTAGTTTTCCTTAGAGTTTACCAAAAAGTAAATGATCACATTACTTAAGAAAATCGCTGCTATAGGAGTGGGCGATCCCAGTGATTTCTAAGGTAAATAAAGGATCGATTATTTTCTGACTGTCTCTTATGTTTGATTTAGATCCGATCGCCATCATTAGCAGCAGGCGATCGCAGAATTAGCTTATTTATTGGTCTCACGATAAATTCTCAATTGCATAATCAATAATTTTCTCGGTATTAATAATTTGTTGTTGGGCTTGTTGTTCTGAAATGGTTTGAAACTTCCCATAATCGCTAGTTTGTCTAAGAGCTTGGGCATCAATGAGAAAGCGATGGAATTCTCTGGGAACTTTACCTGATTTGGCAAAATTTCGACCGAAGCTAGATATAACAGCAGCATGACTAGAAAATTGTTGACTTTCTCCTTCTAAGTAGGCTTCAGCGATATAAAACATGGCATAGTAAGCACGGGAAATTGCATAGTCGAAGTAATTGTTATCCTTTAAAAGCTTGGCTGCATTCAGACTTTCTTGGGCTTTATTGAGTAGGTCTTGTTGTTGTGGATTCATAGCCTAATCCCTTCTTGATGGATGTTTCTAGTTAATGCGCTTTCATGGGTTTGGTAGTAAGTTCTGCTCATAAATAGTCGATTAACTAAGACATCATATTCTAAAGAAAGATCAGCGATTGGGTGACTAGTTTTTTCTATCTCTCGATCTAGATCGTATTCGTAGTTAAGAACGATTAATATATCAATGTCTGAGTTTTGGTTAGCTGTTTTTCTGGCATAAGAACCAAAAAGAATAACATCATTTAGTTTTTCTCCATAGGTTTCTTTAAGAAGTCTTTTAAGTTCTTTTAAGATTAGAGTTATGTGTTTATTTTCCATAAGATGTTATTTGTATTACTTAACGTTGATTTAGCTGCGATCGCGGAATCAGCTAAGTTATTAAATTTTTCTTTAGGTAAAAAATCACAATAAAAATCGTCCACATAGGAAGTTAGGCGAAGACCCCATTTTATAAAAAATATACTTTGTAGGTACAAAAAATTTAGTCAGCTTATTTAAGTGACTTCATCTATTTCTCCATACGAGCAATCAAACAAAGACAAGTGTTTTTCTATTTGCCCATATTCCGCTTGAGGCGATCAAGTTCTTCATCCATTTCCCATCGCCGAAAAGTTTCTTCCAGCTTATCGTTAGGATCGCGAAAGGGTGGAGTATAGAGATTATCCCAATTTAAGGGAGTGCTGGTTGGTGATTTTGCTCTCGCAGTTTTGGCAGCTTCGGCAATTTTGACTTGAACTTCCTTACGCCGATCTTGGATTTGGACTAGTAGCGCTTGGCTATCGATCGCCCTTTTTTTGACCAGTTCCATCTGCGCCCAAACTTGATTGCCTTGACGTAATAATGCAGCTTCGCGTTCTTTCGCAGGATTAGCCAGATCGGGGCGATCCAATGACTCAGCCTTAACCGTGCGATCGTGCCAGATCCGAATTTCTTCAGCAATTTCCAAAATCCGATCTTGGAAATTTTTCTCTTCTAACTTCGAGTTAACGATTAATTTCGTTATTTCTTCTTCTTGTTGACGCAGCTTATCTTCGAGGATTTGCAACTCAATCTGTGGATTATTCCGAATAAACTCCTCTAAGCGGGTCTCTAAAAAGCGCGATATATCATCTATTAATCCCATATAATTCCCTCAAATGTTTGTTTAAGTCTAACCACAATTGACACTACGAGTTCTTAATAACTAGAACTTTTGTCCAACAAATACGGTTTTAGTTTCCTTGCCACGCTTGATCGTGATTTCTTGCTGACTGATTCGCGATACATACCAGCCTGTGTTGCTGACTGCTTTGCCAAGCCCAATCGATTGCACTGAGCCATTCATATCAAACATCGCTGTCGATCGCTCGCCTAAGTCTAGGACACCAATCAATGTATATGATGCTGCGACTGGACTAGTAAATGATTGATTTTGATTAGATACTGGATTTTGTCGCGCAACTGCCGCCGAGTTAGAGACATCAATCGTATTATTTGCGCTAGCAGGTGGCAGAGCAAGCGGTGATGGCAGATTATTACCATTCATTGTCGGTGGCTGATATACAGGCACATACATTGGTTGTTGCATCCCAAAGGGATTATTTGGGAGGGGCATAGTACTCAATAGAGGTGCGGTCATTAGCGCAATATTGCTAGCGCTATTAGGATTAGTGGCGATCGCCCGATTTTTATTTGCTATTTCCGCTAGCATTCGATTAATTTCTTCACCAAAGGTTTTGTTTTCGGCAGTTGCTTTAGGCGAGACTTGAGCAGATGTAACCGACTGACGACCTAGCCAAATTCCATGATTAATTGTCCACATCACTGCGGCGATCAAAGCTGAGCTACAAGCAAAAACCAGTAAGAGGCGATCGGTCAGGTTGTATTTCGAGACTACAGGTTCGGGTGCGGTCGCGGGAAAGTCACTGGTCGGCTCTGGATTCCGCATAATATACGGCTGAATCCAAAGCACGTCTTCCTTAGAGATCGGCGGCAAGGAAATATCGGCAACGTTAAGCTTGGTAATGTTAATGGTGTCTTTTGATGTCGGGATCTCTCTTTCGACAGGTTCAAATCTTGAAAGTGCCACCATGTCTGAGCTTGAAGAGTTTACAGAGGCGTAGGGGGCTGATGTTTTATTTTGTCTGGTTTGTGAATTTAGATTTTTCTGTTTAAGCGATCGCTGCTTAGATTGATCGACATGGAGCGTATTTTCGACATCTCCAAATAAGTCGTCCATTAAGTTATCAACGTTGTCTGTATAAGCATCAACGTCTTGAGTTATATAAAACTGATTTTTATTATCTGTATTTTGCATCACATACCGACCCTATCCACGCTGTTTTTACCTTTACTTCAGCCAAACCACGACACTTTAAAGTTGTTTCAAAAGAAATAAGAAAAAATAATACTGGTAAGTGATACCACAAATTGTCGCTAAGTGCCACAACTTTATGTCAAATTTTGCAAATCTTCAAACCTAAAAAATAAATGGGATACTCTTTTATCAAGAAATATCTACCTAAGATCATTGCTGTGCGATCGTATTTAGGGTGGATCTATCTGATTTTGAGGCAAATTATAGCAATCCTAGATCATTTGTGAATGAACAAGGGGCTTAAGCCCCTTGTTATGAGCCTTATATTTGCACGACTCATTTAGGATTGCTATATTTTGCGATATTATTGTTCATATGAGGGCATATACACAGCCATTTAGAATTAATAAATCGGTTATTTCATTTCAAAATTCACAAATAGCATTTTAGCTAGTTTAATTTTATGCAGAAACCTGAAATCCCCATCAATGAAATCGATCGCCTAATCGCCCTGCAACGCTACCAAATCCTCGACACGCTGCCAGAGCAGGAATATGACGACTTGACGCAGCTAGCTGCCGATATTTGTGGCACGCCGATCGCCTTAATCTCATTAATTGATCGCGATCGGCAGTGGTTTAAGTCAAGAGTAGGGCTGGATGCAACGGAAACACCACGCGATATTTCTTTTTGTGGTCATGCAGTTGCTGCTAATGAGATGTTGTATGTTCCTGACACGACCCAAGATCCCCGATTTTCTGATAACCCATTAGTAACTGGTGATCCCAACATCCGCTTTTATACTGGTGTACCGTTACGGACTTCTGATAATTTTGTGCTGGGGACTCTATGTGTGATTGATGTAAAGCCGAGAGAACTAACACCTCATCAAATCAAACAACTTGAAGCCCTCAGCCGTATAACGATCAATCAGTTGGAATTGAGACGACTCAACAATCAAACAAATAGCCTCTATATCTCTATAGTCGAGTCCTCTGGTGATGCCATTATCACCAAGACCCCCCATGGCATAATTACGAGTTGGAATAAGTCTGCCGAAAGGATGTTTGGCTATACAGAAGCTGAAGCGATCGGACAACCAATAACGATGCTTATATCAAATAAAAGATTAGAAGAAGAAAATAAGATTTTAGAGGGTATCACGCACGGTGAAAAGATAGAACAATATGAAGCCGTCAGACTCCGTAAAGATGGAATACCCCTAGATGTCTCTGTGACGATCTCTCCTATAAAAGATTCCTATGGACATATCGTGGGCAATTCTAAGATCGTGCGCGACATTACCGATCTGAAGAAATCTCAGGCACAAGTTCGGGATATCACCGATGCGCTCAACCAAACTGCGATCATTGTAATTACCGATGCTTTTGGTAGCATCACAATGATGAACGACAAATTCTGTGAAATATCCAAATACAGTCGGGAAGAACTACTCGGACAAAATCATCGTATGATCAATTCTGGATATCATCCAAGCCAGTTTTTTGTGGAGATGTGGAAAGAGATTGCTAAAGGCAAAACTTGGCGGGCTGAAATTAAAAATCGCGCCAAAGATGGTTCTTTCTATTGGGTGGATACCACAATTGTTCCCTTCTTAAACGAGCAGGATAAGCCCTATCAATATCTTGCCATTCGCTATGATGTCACTCCGCGCAAACTCGCTGAAATAGAATTACAAAAGCTATCTCTCCGATTAGAATTAGCCATTAAATCCGACCGAATTGGGATCTGGGAATGGGATATCAGCCAAAACAAAATGGAATGGGATAAACGAATGTACGTGTTGTACGGCATATCTCAATCAGATGGACAGGTTGTCTATGATGTCTGGTCTAATGGAATCCATCCCGACGATCGCGATATAACACTCACATTACTCCAACAGGCAATTTTAGGGAAGGCGGAATATGATATCGAATTTCGCTTTGTGCATCACGATGGCAACATTCGTTATATCAAAGCCTATGGGGTTAAGAAGTATGACGAGCATGGCAATTCGCAAGGTATAACTGGGGTTGACTACGATATTACCGATCGCAAGCAAGCCGAATCATTAGTAAATGAAAGCAATCAACAACTGCTAGCTGCTAATGCAGAACTAGGTCGCATCAGCCACTTTAAGGATGAATTTCTCGCCAATATGAGCCATGAGATTCGCACGCCGATGAATGCAATTATTGGCATGAACTATCTGATCCTCAATACTGAGTTAACCATTCATCAGCGCAATTACTTACAAAAAGCCCAAACGGCTAGTCACCATTTACTAAGCGTAATCAATGACATTCTTGATTTCTCTAAGATCGAAGCAGGCAAATTGACCATCGAGCAGGTTGATTTTGAATTAGAAAAAGTGCTAGAAAATGTGGCAACCCTGATTTCCGAAAAAGCCTTTAGTAAAGGGCTAGAAATTATCTTCGATATCAATCGCGATTTGCCGAGAAACTTCATCGGCGATCCCATGCGATTGGGGCAGATCTTAACCAATTACGCTGGCAATGCGGTCAAATTTACGGAAAAGGGAGAAATCACGCTCATTGTCAGGCTTCAGGAATATCGAGAAGAAGATGTCACGCTGTACATTGCCGTCAAAGATACAGGGATTGGGATGAAAGAAGAAGAGATTAAATTGCTATTCCATAGTTTCCAACAAGCCGACACCTCCACTACGCGCAAGTTTGGTGGTACGGGGCTGGGGCTGGCGATCTCCAAGCGGATTGTGGAACTGATGGGCGGTGAAGTCGGTGTCGAAAGTGAATTTGGCAAAGGTAGCACCTTCTGGTTTACGGTCTGCTTAGGCAAAAGCACCACGACCCGCCGCCGCAGGATATTCAGTGGTGACATTGCGGGTAAGTTGGTCTTAGTGGTGGATGACAACGAAAATGCCAGACTGATATTGAAAGACTTATTGGAACAGATGAAATTGGAAGTCGATATGGTTGATTCGGGACAGGCGGCTCTGGCTGCTGTCGCTGAGGCGGATACAGGAGAGCGCCCTTACGAAATTGTCTTTCTCGACTGGAAAATGCCCAGCATGGATGGAATAGAAGTGGCGCGGCAGATAAAAATGTTGTCTTTAAAACATAAGCCCTATCATTTGTTGGTAACTGCTGGTGGACAGGAGGGGGGGTTCAACAAGGCTAAGACTATTGGCATTGATGCGGTACTGCTCAAGCCGATTAATGCTTCCAACCTTGCGAATGCTTTGGCGGAAGTGTTGGGTGGCGATTCCATGTATTCTAGTACAGATGCTTTCAATGCGAGTATTTCTATTTGGAGCGATCGCCTGAAACCCGTGCGAGGTTCCAAAATTTTGCTAGTCGAAGATGATGAGGTAAATCAGGAGGTGGCGATCGGTTTATTAGAGGAAGCTGGGCTAGTGGTAGATGTAGCTAATAATGGCATAATTGCTATAGAAAAAGTCAAAAATAATCACTACACTCTCGTCTTGATGGATATGCAGATGCCTGAAATGGATGGTGTCACTGCCACCGTAGAAATCCGCCGAGATCCTCGTTATCAAAGTTTGCCGATTGTAGCCATGACTGCCAATGTGATGGCGGTTGATCGCGATAAATGCTTCGCCGCAGGCATGAATGATCATCTTGCCAAGCCCATTGAACCCGATGAACTCGGAAAAGTCCTGCTAAAGTGGATTCCCCCCAATCCAATCCTTGCTCATATCTCCGATCCCTCGGCATCGGTCAAAGAGGAAGAGGCGATCGCGATCCCCGCTAATATTTCTGGATTAAATACATCTGAAGGTTTACGGCGGGTGATTGGCAAGCGATCGCTCTATCTGTCGATGTTGCGTAGATTTGTCGCAGGACAGTCACACTTTGCCGACCAATTTAATCAAGCGATCAAAGCTAGCGATTTCCATCTTGCCGAAAGGCTTGCCCATACCCTCAAGGGTGTTGCGGGTAATATTGGCGCTGAAGTGATTGAGGAAGCTGCTGCTGCCCTAGAAACTGGAATCAGAAATGAGGCTTCTCGCTCTGAAGTGGAACTATTATTGAACGCTTTGCGGCGACCTCTAAAGTCATTAATCGATGCGTTAGAGTCCCACCTACCTCCAGAGCTGGTAAGCGTAGATATAGCGAACATAGACTGGACACACCTTGAACAAATTTGTCATCAACTCTCTGAACTTCTCATCGAAAATGATGCTGAGGCGGTGGAGTTTTTACAAGATCATGCGGACTTAATGAGGAGTTCTTTCCCAAATAATTACAAGGCGATCTCATCGGCAATCAACACATTTGATTTTGATAATGCCCATGCTGCGTTAATATTAGCTGTGGAAACACTGAAAAAAGACGTAAAAATATGGATATAGGTAGGTATATGGATATCTCTCAAGAAACGAATAAAAGAGCTACGATTCTTGTCGTAGATGATACTCCAGATAATCTCTCGTTTGTCAGTGGCATTCTCAAGGATCAATATCGGGTTAAGGTGGCAAATAATGGTGAAAAGGCGATCTCGATCGCGCAGTCGGCAACACCGCCCGATCTGATCCTGCTCGATATCATGATGCCTGATATGGATGGTTACGAGGTGTGTCAAAAACTGAAAGCCGATCCTCAAACAAGAGAAATTCCGATTATCTTTTTGACTGCCAAAGCAGAAATTGAAGACGAACGCAAAGGTCTAGAGCTAGGGGCGATCGACTATATTATCAAACCCATTAGTCCGCCGATCCTCATGGTAAGGGTAAATACTCAGCTCAGCCTCAAAGCATCCTATGACAATTTGCGCGATCTACTCAGGCTTCGCGAGGATATGGTGAATATGATCGTCCACGATCTCCGCAATCCCCTTTCTAATATTCTGATCATGGCAGAAATGCTTGAGAGTAATCCTGAATTACCTCCAGCGATTATTCAGAAAAGATCTAATCTAATTTTAATAAGCGGTCAAAGATTGAAATACCTAGTCGATGATTTGCTGATCAGGGCTAAGTTGGAATCGAATAAAATAGTTCTCGCTCTTCAGTCTGTCAACCTTGACGAACTTTGTAAATTTGCGATCGCAGACATGAAAGATATTGCAGCGCGGGAGAATATACAAATCCTTCTCCAACATTCCCACGCTACTGACAGACATGTAAATCTCGATCCGATGCTATTCCGTCGTACTATTGATAATTTACTTTCCAATGCGATTAAGTTTGCACCGATGGATAGCGAAATTACGCTCACAGTCGATTATGCTGATGAAAGCCGAGCTAGAGTAATGGTTGCGGATTTAGGCGGTGGCGTAGATCAGGATATCCGTGAAACTATTTTTGAAAAATATGAAGTTGGCACACTCATGAAAGGAGTCAGCCAAACTGGTTTAGGTTTAGCATTTTGCAAAATTGCGATCGAAGCTCATGGCGGCAGTATCAGCATTACCGACAATCAGCCTCAAGGTTCGATTTTTACAGTTGAAATCAGCGTGTAAATTTCTGCCTTGCAGAAATTTACACGCTAAGCCATTTTGAGGAGGCTAAACCACGAAAATTTCTTTAATATCCTTTAACAACATGCAAAGGTTCTATGGATATCCTTCAAAGCGCGATCGCAAGAGCAACGATTTTGGTTGTAGATGATACGCCAGATAATCTTGTATTTATGAGTGGACTACTCAAAGAACATTTTCGCGTTAAGGTTGCCAATAATGGTGTGAAGGCGATCTCGATCGCTCAGTCTAGCAACCCTCCAGACTTGATCCTGTTGGATATTATGATGCCTGAAATGGATGGTTATGAGGTATGCCATCGACTCAAAGCCGACCCATTAACCGAAGATATCCCGATTATCTTTCTCACTGCCAAAACCGAAATGGAAGATGAACGGCAAGGCTTGGAACTAGGAGCCGTTGACTATATTACGAAACCCGTAAGTCCGCCGATTTTGATGGCAAGGGTGAACACACAATTGATGCTGAAAGCAGCCTCTGATTTTTTACGCGAAAAAAATTTAGAATTACAACGGGAAATTCGCAGTCGACAAGTTGTCCAAGAAGCCCTCAAAGTTGAGCAGCAAAAATCTGAGCGTCTAGTATTAAGTATCCTGCCTAAAGCAATTGCCGAACGATTGAAGCGTTCCGCAGGGAAAATTGCGGAACAATTTGATAATGTCACAATTCTTTTTGCCGATATTGTCGGGTTCACACCCCTTTCCAGTCAGATCTCGCCCCTAGAATTGGTGAGCCTATTGAATGACATTTTTTCCACCTTTGACTCCCTAGCAGAGAAATTTGGCGTAGAAAAGATTAAAACCATTGGTGATGCTTACATGGCGGTGTGTGGTGTGCCAATTGCGCGTCCAGATCATGTCGAATCGGTAATGGAAATGGCGATCGCCATGACTCAAGAAGTAAGTAAATTCACCATCCCAAATGGTCAACCCGTTCAGCTAAGGATTGGCATCAACACAGGAACTGTTGTCGCTGGCGTGATTGGCACAAATAAATTTAGCTATGACCTATGGGGTGATACTGTGAATCTCGCTAGTCGGATGGAATCTCATGGAATCGCAGGAAGAATTCAAGTTACAGAAGCTTGCTATCAGCAGTTAAAGGACAAGTATAACTTTGAGAAATGGGAACAGGTGAATGTTAAGGGTAGAGGACAGATGACTACCTACCTATTTGCTCGTTAACCGCCAAGAACCAGCAGGGCAAGACTCCCCGCACTCAAGTAACGGGGAGTGCCAAGACATCTAGATTCTGACAAGATCAGGATAGATGGTCAATATTTCATCATTTGTGAGGGTGTAGTCCTCAGACTGTGGTTCCCATAGGACTTCTACTGCCAGTAGGTTATCCGCAGGGACAGAGCCGATCGCAGATAAAGCTGATTGTAAATCTGCGGATGAGCGCAAAGTTGGTAATTTGTTAAGGGTTTCGCCAGCAACTGCTAGTAAGAGCGTAACCACAATGTATTCGCTAGGATCTTCGAGGTTGAGGCTCCCTTCGCTTGGTAATGTAGCAGCAGTTTTACCTTGCAGCACACGACCACCGACATTGCTCAATACTTCTGCGTTGAGTTTGCTGCGTTCAGACATCACCAAACTATTAAACTTTTGTTCGGCAAGGGCAAATTTAGTGTTTTCGTTAGCACTGCTGACATAGACCCAATATTCAGGATGGCGCATCAAGGAGAGGGCAGTTTCGCGGGTGACGGTGGCTAAACCTTCGACGGATGATGTGTCCGACTCTAGAGCCAAGTAGGTTAGCTCTTGTTGTAGCGATCGCGCTGAGGAGAGCAGCCCAACTTGGATTTTGGCAACCGTAACTTTGCTATCTGTGCCTGTGATGCCTTCACCATCACCACGACCACGAAATGCTTGCATGACAGCGCCTGCAACGATCACCAATAACAAGATCGGGAACAGACTGCCACCACCGCCGCCAAAAAACATCGGCAAGAAGAAAAGTCCACCACCACCGCCGCCGTAGTAAGAGTTACCGCTATAGCCTGAATTTGATGGCATAGAGCGACTTGGCGCTGGTGCTGATCTAAAGGAGCTTCCGCCCATTCGACCGCCTGAGCGTCTGGCTAAGGCTTCATGGGCGTTACCAAATATGGCGATCGCCACCAATGAGATTACGACAAGCGATCTCGTCCAGACTTTGACGTGAGTTTTAACTTTTTTCATAAATTCTGAGCTAAAAAATTTCATGGTGAAAAGTGAGGTTCTTCGCATGGTTGCTATAAATGTTCTACCTCAATTCTAACCGTTATAAAAAACCTATGCAAACCTAGTTTGCAGTTTATTTCCTGATTCAACCAAGGGAGACGGCTCCTTCTTGTCCACAGGCTTAAAATCCGACTTAACTAGCCGTACTAAATTGATTGCCGCGTTAACATCGCGATCGCAGACAAAGCCGCATTCACAGTTATATGTGCGCTCTGAAAGCGATAGAGCTTGTTTCTTATTGCCACAATTTGAGCAAGTCTTTGACGATGGAAACCATCGATTTGCTAATACTAATTCACAGCCATACAACTTAGTTTTATATTCCAGTTGACGGCGAAACTCGTAAAAGCCACTATCTGCTATGGCCTTAGACAACTTGCCATTAGCCATCATTCCCGATACATTCAAGTCCTCAATCACAATATGGCTGTGGTTCTTAGCCAATTGTGTCGTAACTTTATGAATAAAATCTTTACGGATATTGGCAATGTCAGCATGTAATCTAGCAATCTTGATTTGCGCTTTGCGCCAGTTTTTAGAGCCAATCTCCTTAAACCGATTGCGCCATTGGAGCTTGGCTAACTTTTTACGCATCGCTCTAAATGGTCTAGGAGAATCAAACTCCTGACCATCAGATAAGGTTGCAAAGCGTAGCAGACCTAAATCCACACCAACGGGATTATCGGTAACATTATTTAATTTTGTCTCAATCTCAACCTTAAAAGAAATAAACCAATAATCAGCTTGACGACTAATTGTTACGTTTTTAACTGGTACTTGCGGTAAGTCTTCAAAGGTTCTGACAGTGCCAATGATCGGCACTTGGATTTTATTTTGACCTTTGACTTTGATCGTGCCGTCAAGAGTAAACGAATCATGCTTGCCTTTCTTTTTAAATTTAGGTGGCGCTGATGTCTTCTTAAAGCATCGATCCCATGCAGTCCGCAAATCTTTCAAAGCGAATTGAGGTGCAGACTTTGAGACTTCATAGTACCAAGGATTTTCGGGCTTAACCAACTTGACTAACAGTTTGTGTAAGTCAATGGCAGAAGGAAATTTGAATTTGCTATCAGGATTTTCCTTGTTATGGTCAAGAATGAATTTAGTCGCTGCTAGTCCCCAATTCCAAGCGTGACGAGCCACACCAGCATGTTTTGATAGCATGGTCGCCTGCTTGTTATTGAGTTTTAACCTTGTTTTAAATCCTAAAAGCATTAAAATATCTCTGCAACTCTAAGTATTATACTAAACTTCAATGGATTTTGCAAGGTTTTCGATAATCTTTTTGTTCTTGCTAGAGCGAGATCCGTATAGTCTGGCAGAAAACACTGTGATGATTTCAAGAACATCAGAAGCAAGATCCTCTTCAAAAGTTGCGTCTTCTTTTTTGTTGAGGATGATTACCTCAACATCGTGATACTCGCAAATAGCAAATATAAGCTCAGAGCCGAATCTAAGCAGCCTGTCCTTATGATTTATTACTAATCTAGCAACTTCTCCGTCCAGTAACGCTGTTATGAGCTTGTTAAGCCCTTTCTTTCGGTAATTCATACCAGATCCGAGATCCCGAACAACTTCAAAATTCCATCCTTTCGATACGCAATAAGCAGATAAAACAGCATCTTGTCTATCAAGATCGGCTTTTTGGTCGTGACTAGAAACTCTAGCATAAGCTATCGTCTTACCAAGTTTCTGCTCTACAAAATCAGATAACTTATAGCGTCTATGCCCTCCATCGGTTCTGATGGATTTTATTTTTCCTTCTTTCTCCCATCGTCTAACTGTATCGACACTTACTGCCTTTAGCTCCGCAACTTCTCCGACACTAATTAGCTTATCCATAGATTTTATT